>DXDV01000319.1 GCA_019115345.1 Candidatus Intestinimonas stercorigallinarum
GTCAACTACAACCCCGGCGAGCCCAACTACGACCTGTTCCAGCTGGCCATGCGGTGCTCCGCCAAGCGGCTGTTCCCCAACTTCTCCTTCATCGACGCGCCCTTCAACCTGCAGTACTACAGGCCCGGCCATCCGGAGACGGAGATCGCCTACATGGGCTGCCGCACCCGCGTCATCGGCAACGTGTACGACCCCACCCGGGAGATCTGCAACGGCCGGGGCAACCTGTCCTTCACCACCATCAACCTGCCCCGGCTGGCCATCAAGGCCAAGGGGGACGTGAACGCCTTCTTCGAGGGGCTGGACCGGATGCTGGACCTGTGCGTGGACCAGCTTCTGGAGCGCTTTGAGATCCAGTGCCGCAAGCACATCTACAACTTCCCCTTCCTCATGGGCCAGGGGGTGTGGCTGGACAGCGACAAGCTCAGCTGGACCGACGAGGTCCGGGAGGTCCTCAGGCACGGCACGTTGTCGGTGGGCTTCATCGGCCTGGCCGAGACCCTGAAGGCCCTCCTGGGGGCCCACCACGGGGAGAGCGAGAAGGCCCGGGTCCTGGGCCGGGAGATCGTGGGCCACATGCGCTCCCGGATGGACGCCGAGAGCGCCAAGCGGGGCCTCAACTTCTCCCTGCTGGCCACCCCGGCGGAGGGGCTCTCCGGCCGCTTCGTCCGCATCGACCGGGAGAAGTACGGCGTCCTGGAGGGGATCACCGACCGGGAGTACTACACCAACTCCTTCCACGTACCGGTGTACTTCCCCATCTCGGCCCACGACAAGATCGTCATCGAGGCCCCCTACCACGCCCTCACCAACGCCGGCCACATCAGCTACATCGAGATGGACGGCGACCCCACCGACAACCTGGAGGCCTTTGAGCGGGTGATCCGGGACATGAAGGAGCACGGCATCGGCTACGGCAGCGTCAACCACCCGGTGGACCGGGACCCGGTGTGCGGCTTCTCCGGCATCATCGGTGACCGCTGCCCCGGCTGCGGCCGCACCGAGGACGACGTGCCCTTCGAGCGCATCCGCCGCATCACCGGCTACCTAGTGGGCACCCTGGACCGCTTCAACAACGCCAAGCGGGCCGAGGAGCACGACCGGGTGAAGCACTCCGTCTGATTTTTCACACAAAAGGCCGCCCTTACGGGCGGCCTTTTGCACTGCTTGTGGAAAACCCTCCGTGAGACGGCAGGTGTGCCGCAGAGGTGCGGGGGAGCAAAGCGAGGACTTTTCCGCCCCGGAGAGGGCGGGAAAGGAACAGGATGCAGTTACACGGTGGGCGATTGAAGGGGAAAGCACTTCCGCAGCTCGAAGAGGCTGAGCATGAGGAGGAGGGCCACCCCCATCCCCGCCAGGACGGCGCCCACCAGGAGGGCTCCGGCCAGCCCCTGGGGCAGGGCGCTGCCCGGGAAGGTGAATTGCGCCCCGTTGGGGAAGCAGTAGCCCAGCACGGCGAAGGCGGTGAGGAAGAGGGTCTGGGCCGTCCGCAGCCGCAGCAGCCGCCGGTCCAGCCGCGCCCCCTCCGGCTGGTACCGCCACGCCAGGCGTGCGAAGTCGGTGAAGAGCTGGAAGTGAAAATAGATGCCTGCCACCGCCAGAAAGAGGTCCACCGGCGGGAATTGGCCGTCCAGGGTGCCCTCAAATATGGTGAAGAGCCAGTCGGCCCCCTCCCACACCCCCAGCAGGATGCACATGGGCCGCAGCAGGCCCAGGTCCCGCTCCTCCCCCTCCAGGCAGCCGATGGCCGACCACAGCAGGAGATAGCACACGAAGTCGGGGAGAATGTTGATGGAACCCAGGTTGATGTTGAAGTAGAGGAAAAAGTAGGCCCAGGCGGCGTGGGACACCCCCCGGTACAGCTTCTCATAATCAGGGGTCACGGCGCATCCCCTCCTTCCACGGGCCGGAGCTCCGCGATTTGGGCCTCCCGGCCGTCGGTAAAGGTGAGCTCCATGCGGTAGTGATCCGGCCGCACCGGCGGGTCATCGAGGTCGCCATCCAAGCCGGAACCGCCGCCCCCGGCAAGGCTGCCGTAGTCCCGGCCGATGCCCCAGAAGGTGCCGTCGCTGCTGCTCCCCTGGCCGGAGTCCCAGCGCAGCTCAGGCCCGCTGCCGTCGGGGTAGACCGGGGCGGCGGCATAGCGGTCCACCAGGTCGATGGCCCCGGGGACGGTCTCCGTGCCGGTGAAGTCGTAGGACTCCCTGGCAGAGGAAAACCGGGCGTTGGGCTTGGGATGGGTGTCAAAGGTGGTGGAGGGGCCGAAGAAGCTGGAGCCGCCGCTCTCCACAGCGTTGTCCACGGTGTGGACGGTCTGGTAGTCGATCTCCAGCCGGAGGCCCTCCGCGTCGGCGGCATAGGTCACGGCGGCGGGGAGGGCCGGCTCCCCGTAGGTCAGCAGATACAGATCGGAACGGCTCAGGCTGAGCTCCTCCACCTGAAAGTCCCCCTGGGGAAGGACCACCCAGCGCTCCCCCTGCCACTCCGCCCGGACGGTCTGCCAGGCGGCGTAGCCACAGCCCTCCTCGCTCTCGTAGACCGGCGGGGCGTCGGGGCCGTCCAGCTCGGCGTACTGGAGGGGAAAGACCACCGTGGCGGTATAGCCGCCGTCCGCTTCGGTGAGGTTGTAGAGAAAATAGCCCACGGTGTAGTCTGCCCGGCCGGGAAGGCCGCTCTCCCAGTGCTCGTGGACCCAGGGGTCGGGGCCGTGGGCGAAGGATTCCATCTCCCGGGCCAGGGCGGCGTGCTCCGCCAGAGGGGCGCACAGGGCCCGGTAGATGCCGTTTTGCTGGATGACCGCCTTGCCGTAGGCGTCGAGGGCCCCGGCGGCGGTGGCGCAGGAGGTGAGCCGGGCCGAGGCCATGGCGGTGTGGAATTCCAGCTCGTCAGAGCGGCCCAGGCCGTTGGCCCTGGCCAGGGTCTGGCCCCAGCCCAGGGTGAGGGGCGGCAGGAGGACCAGGGCCACGCACACCGAGGCCAGGGCCATCCCCGCCGGATAGCGTTTGAAGCGGGCGATGGCCTCGATGCGCGCGCGGATGTTGCGCCCACCGTTGGCCATGGAGGAGGTCCCCGGGGCACGGGCGTACCTGTCCGAGGCCATGGAGAGGAGGATGCGGCCGTAGTCCCGGCGGTCCTCCCCCTCCAGCCGCTCCAGCACCCGCTGGTCGCAGAGGGCCTCGGCGTCGTTGCCCGCCCGGTCGGCGCAGTACCACAGCAGGGGGTTGCACCAGTGGAGGCACCGGAAGAGGCAGATGAGAAGGCCCCAGGCGGCGTCGTGGTATTTGAGGTGCAAGAGCTCATGGAGGATCACCTTGTCGTCCACCGCCCGCCCGGCGGGCAGGACCAGCACCGGGCGAAGGACGCCGCAGACGAAGGCGGAGGACAGCCCCTCCACCTCCACCGCCCGGCAGAGGGGCAGGCCGTACCGCTCCGCCACCCGGCGGAGCTGGGCGCCGTCGGCGTGGCTCCCCCGGCGGAGGGCAAGCCGCAGCCGGAGGTAGGCGAGGAGGTACCACGCCAGCAGCACCGCCACCCCGGCCACATAGACAAAATAGAGGACGTCCAGAGGCGTCTGGGGTCCGCCCAGCGGGGCGGGCAGGGGGATGGGGGCGATCACACGGATGAGGGAGTAGTCCCCGGTGAGGGCGGTCTTGACCGTCTCCAGCCACAGCGGCCAGTTGAGGAGGACATATCGCCCGCCCCGCCCGGCGGGCAGGAGGAGGACCAGGGCCAGCAGGCCCCAGATGCCGAACTGCCACCGGGGGGAGAGCTTGTCCCGGAAGAGCTCCTTGACGATAAGGAGGAAGGCCGCCGCCCCCGTGGCGGTGAGGGTCTGGAGGAGGAAGGACCACAGGTCGGTCATAGTATCACCTCGATTCAGCAGAGATGAGAACATGCTGTTGCAGGGTCTGCGCCACGTTTTTGTCATTCTGAGGCCGGAGGCCGAAGAATCCGTACTCTCGTCCTTTTCCATAACGAGGCGGCTCCCCCAGAGAGGGAGCTGGGACGGGGCTCACACCTCCATATCGTCCAGCAGGGCCTTGAGCCGGTCCCGCTCGTCGGCGGAGAGGGGAGACTCCTTCAAAAAGGCGGCCACCAGGTCCCCGGCGGAGCCCCGGTACACCCGGTCGAGGAAGCTCTGCCGCTCCCGGGCCCGGCAGGTCTCCCGGTCCAGGGCAGCCCGGTAGCGGTGGGGGTAGCCCTCCTTCTCGATGGCCACCAGCCCCTTTTTCTCCATCCGGGTGAGGTAGGTGAGCACCGTGTTCCGGCTCCAGCCGGTCTCGGGGCGCAGGGCCTCCACCACCTCCCCCAGGCTGGCGCCGTCCAGGTCCCACAGGGCGGTGAGGACCTGCCATTCGCTGTCGCTGAGCCGGGGCATAAAAACACCTCCTACAAGTGTAGCATCTCTACCAAGATACTACACCTGTAGGAGATATCTGTCAAGGGCTTCTCACACCAGACCGTTGACGGCGTCCACCTGGGCGTTGAGGGCGTCCAGGTCGGGCAGGTCCACCGGGTCATTGGTGAGGCCGTAGTTCTGCTTCAGGGTGAGGATGCGCCGGAGGCTCTGGTCCAGCCGGTCCACGGTGATGCGTCCGGCGTCCACGGCGTCCAGGAGAGCGGTATAGACCTCCTCCACGGTGCCCGCCTCGTGGCAGACCAGCAGCAGGTCGCAGCCCGCCTCCACCGCCAGCACGGCGGCCTCCCCCAGGCCGTAGTTCTGGGTCACCGCCCCCATGGTGAGGTCGTCGGTGACCACCACCCCGTCAAAGCCCAGCTCCTCCCGGAGCAGGCCGGTGACCACCTCATGGGAGAGGGAGGCGGGCCGGTCCGGGTCCACCTGGGCGAGGAGGATGTGGCCCACCATGATGGCGGGGATGGAGGTGTCCCCCTCGTAGGCGCCGTAGACGCAGGTGGCGTCGATGGCCTGCCGGAAGGGGCGCAGCTCGAAGTCCAGCAGCTCCTCCTTGGTCTTGTCCACCACGGGAAGCCCCAGGTGGGAGTCGGTCTCGGTGTCCCCGTGGCCGGGGAAGTGCTTGGCCACCGGGATGACGCCCCCGGCCAGCATGCCGCAGGCGGTCTCGTTGGCGGCGCCGGTGACGGTGGCGGCGTCGGAGCCGAAGGCCCGCTCCCCGATGACGGTGTTGTTGGGGTTGGACCAGATGTCCATCACCGGGGCGAAGTCCATGTTGAGGCCGAAGGCGGCGCACTGGGCGGCCAGGGTCTGCCCCAGGGTGAAGCAGGCGTTCATCCGGGCCTCCGGGTCGGAGATCTGGCCGAAGCGGTAGGCGTTGGGGAGGCTGTGGACCTCCGGAGGCATCCGCTCCACCACGCCCCCCTCCTGGTCGGTGGAGAGGAAGAGGGGGATGCCGTCCCCGGCCAGGGCCTTCAGTCCGTTGGTGAGACCGGTGAGCTGCTGGGCGCTCACCACGTTCCGGCCGTAGAGGATGAGCCCGCCCACATGGTAGTCCTGGATGTAGGACCGGGCCTCCTCACCGGCCTGAGTCTCATAGAAGCCGGCGATGAGGATCTGGCCCACCTTCTCCTCCGTGGTCATGGCGGAGAGGGTCTCCTCCACCGGGTCGGGGGTAGGGG
>DXDV01000320.1 GCA_019115345.1 Candidatus Intestinimonas stercorigallinarum
CCATGACCCGGGAGGCAGGCACCCGCTTGGCGAAGTAGTCCACCATCTTGTCGTCCTTGGTGTGCATGGAGAAGGTGTGGCCGGCGCCCTCGTAGTGGAGGATCTCGCAGACCTTGTCGCACACGTCCTTGTAGTCGGTGCCGGTGTAGAAGGCCAGGATGGGCCCCAGCTTCTCGTTGGAGTAGGGGTGGCCCCGGCCCACGCCGTCCTCACGGGCCACCAGGACCCGGGCTGTGGCGGGGACGTTGTCCAGACCGGCCAGCTTGGCGATGGTCTCCACGCTGCGGCCCACGATCTCGGGATTCATGGTGCCGTTGGCCCGGAGGATGAACTTGCCCAGCTTCTCCCGCTCGTCGTCGCTGAGGAAGTAGGCGCCCTGCTTCTCCATCTCCGCCTGCACCGCGGGCGCCATGTCCTCGTCGCAGATGATGGACTGCTCGGAGGCGCAGATGGTGCCGTTGTCGAAGGTCTTGGAGTCCAGGATGCGCTTGACCGCCTTGGGCAGGTCGCAGGTCTTTTCCAGATAGGCGGGACCGTTGCCCGGACCCACGCCGATGGCGGGGGTGCCGGAGGAATAGGCCGCCCGGACCATGGCGGAGCCGCCGGTGGCCAGGATCATGGCCACGTCCCGGTGGCGCATGAGGTTGTCGGTGGCCTCCATGGTGGGGATGGTGATGCAGGAGACCAGGTTTTCATTTCCGCCCGCCTCGGCGATGGCCTGCCGGATGACCTTGACGGTCTCCAGGATGCAGCGCAGGGCCGTGGGGTGGGGGGAGAACACGATGGCGTTGCCCGCCTTGATGGCGATCTCCGCCTTGTAGAGGGCTGTGGAGGTGGGGTTGGTGGAGGGGATGAGTCCGGCGATGACGCCCACGGGCACCGCGATGGTGCGGACCTTCTTCACGTCGTCCCGGTCCAGCTCACCCACGGTCTTCATATCCTTGATGTACTCGTAGACGCCCCGGCTGCCGAAGATGTTCTTGATGATCTTATCCTCGACCCTGCCGAAGCCGGTATCCTCATGGGCCATCTCGGCCAGACGGCGGGCATTGCGCACGCCCGCGTCGGCAATGGCCCGGACGATGTGGTCCACCTGGGACTGGGTCATGTTGGCCAGTTCCTTCTGGGCCTCCTTCGCCGCCTCCACCAGCTCACGGACCTCTTGCATGGACAATAGGTCTTTGTCGTAAAGCTGCATTTGATCAACTCTCCTCTTGAGGGATGCTTCCCTTGTGACGCTCCGTCACCTTCAGCGAAACTTACTGGTCCCGAAATGCCCGGATGGCCGCCACCAGCTCCTCCTTCTTGGCGAAACGGATCTCTTTGCGGGTCATGGTGTTCAATCCCACGCTCCTGGCGGCGGAGCGCAGCTTGACCACAGGCATGGCCTCCAGAACCTCGTCCGTCAAGTCGGCCAGCTGGATGCCGCCGCCCTCCCCATCCCGGTCCTCCGCCGGGGCCTCGGGCGCGGGCTCAGGCTCGGGCTCAGGCGCAGGCTGGGGCTCCGGTTGGGAGACGGGCGGCTCCTCCGCCGGCGGCGGGGGCGGGTCCTCCGGTTTCTCGGGGGGCTTGGGAGTGGGCGTGACCGGCCCGGGCGTCGTCAGCATACCCTCGAGTTCCTCGTGGGGTCTCGGTATGACGTGCACGGACACCAGCTCGCCGACCCGCTCCGCCGCGGCCGCGCCGGCGTCCACAGCCGCCTTCACAGCCCCGACGTCGCCCCGGACCATCACGGTCACCAGGCCGCCGCCCACGTGTTCCTTACACGTCAGGGTGACATTTGCCGCCTTTACCATGGCGTCGGCGGCCTCGATCGAAGCCACCAGGCCACGGGTTTCGATCATACCCAAAGCCTTCATTACGTACCTCCATCATGGGCCGGCGGGGCCGGCCCTCTCTTTTGAACGAATCAGGCGATGGGGCTTAGTCGATGGGATTGTCGGCCACGAACTCCACCGCGGCGGCAAAGGCGTCGCAGGCGGACTTACAGGCGGACTGGCTGCCGGTGAGCAGGCCGCCGCCGAAGTTGGTCTCGCTGGGGGGGGCGTACAGCACGCACAGCCGGACGTCGGCGGCCTTCAGCGCGGCATCCACACCGTACATGGCCTCCAGAGGAGGAGCGATGAGGTAGGCCAGAGCCTCGCCCTCGGCGATGCCGGCGCCCTCGGACAGGTAGGAGCCGGTCCGGGAGATGCAGTGGGCGTAGTAGACGATGGTGTCGTCCTCATTGGCGGAGACGAAGTGGCACACGTTCTCGATCATGTCCACGCAGGCGGCCAGGCCGGCCTTGGCCTCGGCGGGGTTGGGCGCGGCCAGGATGCCGATGATCTCGCCGGCCAGCTTGGTGTTGGCGTTGGCGGCGCCGGCGTAGAAGCTCTTGGCGTAAGCCACACGGCAGTCGGCCTTCTTGGTGGCCTCGTCCAGGGCGGTGTAGGTCACATCGTCGCAGTCGGAGGTGATCAGGGCCAGGGACTTCTCGCCGGGCTGGAGACCCAGCTCCTTGGCCATGTCGGGCGCCACGTTGGGGATGATCTTGGTGGCCAGCACGCTTGCTCTCACGGGATCTCTTTTCATGGTAAAACTTCCTCCCTACTCCTTACAGTTTCAGATCCGTACCGCTGGCCTTCTTCTCCAGCATGATCTTGATGATGTCGGCAATGTGGGCGCCGGCCTCGGCGGGGATGGTGCCGGCCTTGTGGATGTTGGACACCACGGTGCGGCGGGCCTCGGGCATACCCACGGTAGCCTTGTAGGCGATGTAGGCGGACATGGACTCGGCGGTGATGAGGCCGGGACGCTCGCCGATGAGGGTGCAGGTGACCTCGGCGCCGGTGAGCTCGGAGATCTCATCCATGACGCCCACGCGGCCATACTTCACGAAGAAGGGGGTGCCCACGTCGATCTTGTAGTTCTGCAGGCCCTGCAGGATGGCGGGGAGCAGATCGGGGATGTTGGCTGCCACGGAGGCGGAG
>DXDV01000321.1 GCA_019115345.1 Candidatus Intestinimonas stercorigallinarum
CGGGCGGTACCGGCGACCATGCTCATGGCGGCCTCGATGGAGGCGGCGTTCAGGTCGGGCATCTTGGTCTCGGCGATCTTGCGCAGGTCGTCCTTCTTGAGCTGGGCGACCTTGGTCTTGTTGGGCACGCCGGAGCCGGACTCGATGCCGCAGGCCTTCTTGATGAGGACGGCGGCGGGAGGGGTCTTGGTAACGAAGGTGAAGGAGCGGTCGGCGTAGACGGTGATGATCACGGGGATGATCAGGCCCACGTCGTTCTTGGTGCGCTCGTTGAACTCCTTGGTAAAGGCGGCGATATTGACGCCGTGCTGACCCAGAGCGGGGCCGACGGGAGGAGCGGGAGTCGCCTTGCCGGCCGGGATCTGCAGTTTGACGTAACCAGTTACTTTCTGTGCCACAATGAGCACCTCCTACGAATGAATGTGGTTGGAACGGGATGCCCGGAGCATCCCTCCCACTTGTGCCTGGGACGGCGGGCGGCCGGGCCGCCCGGGGTACTTAATCCTGCACCAGCTCCACCTGGTCCAGCTCCAGCTCCACCGGGGTCTCCCGGCCGAACATGGACACGACCACGCGGACCTTGCTGCGGTCCAGGTCGATCTCCTCCACAGTACCCAGGAAGGATTCCAGGGCGCCGTCGGTGATCTTTACGGTGTCGCCCACCTGATAGGAGACCACCACCTCGCGCTTTTCCACGCCCAGGGCGGCGATCTCGTCCTCGGTGAGGGGGATCGCTTTGTTGCCGGAGCCGACGAACCCGGTGGCGCCGCGCACGTTGCGGACCAGGTGCCAGGTTTCATCGGTCATCACCATCTTGACCAGCACGTAGCCGGGGAAGACCTTCCGCTCCACGACCTTGGGGCCGTTGTCGGTGATCTCGGTGACGGTTTCCAGCGGGATTTTGACCTCGTGGATGAGGTCGTGCATGCCGCGGTTTTCCACGTGCTTTTCGATGGTGGCCTTGACGGTATTCTCATACCCGGAGTAGGTATGGACCACGTACCACTTCGCGCTATCCGACATGACCGCTACCCCTTAGCCCTTCCCAAAGAGGTCGAGCAGGGCGGCGATGATGCCGGTGGCGAGAGCGTCAAAGACCCAGATGAAGATGCCGACCACGATCACGCAGACGATGACGATCACGGTATTGTTGACAGTCTGCTTGGGCGTGGGCCAGACGACCTTCTTCAGCTCGCTCTTCATCTCGCGGAACCAACGGGCGACACGCTTGAAAAAGCCGGGCTTTTCGTCCTTCTTGGCCTTCTTCTCCGCCTTGGCGGGTTTGGAAGCGGCCTGGGCGTCGGCGCCGGTCTTTTCGATCTTCTCGTTGTCAGACATTTGGTTTCACCCTTCTTTCTTGTGACACTTCCGCAAAGGTCATCACTTGGTCTCGGTGTGGAGCGTGTGCTTCCTGCAGAAGGGGCAGTACTTGTTTCTCTCCAGACGGTCGGGAGTGTTCTTCTTGTTCTTGTTGGTGACGTAGTTGCGCTGTTTGCACTCGGAGCATCTCAGGGTGATCTTCACCCGCGCACCGGCTTTTGCCATGTTTCGGCACCTCCTTCAATGGTTCGGACCCAACAAAAAATGCCGGGTCCGGCTCTGCCGAATCCCAGCACGTCTGAAAAAGGCACGGGCAAAGCCCGTCCCCAGTCATAGCACGGTAGGTTCGGCACGATCTGCCTCCCTATGTCCTCCTTGGGAGGGAAAGGGTTTGTACCCATTACACCGTAAAAATGCGCACAAAAATAAGGCCCTTTTTCATAGGTGCTAATAGCCTATCACAGGCCGGGAAAAAAGTCAAGCATAAATTTGCCGCCTTGACAAGTCTTTCACAAAGCGGATATAGTGGTGGGGAAGAGAGGAGGACGGATATGCGTATCATGGCCATCGACTACGGCGACGCCCGGACGGGCGTGGCCGTCTCCGACCCCACGGGACTGCTGGCGGGGCATACGGAGGTCATCCACAGCCGGAAGGGGGAGCAGGTGTGCGCCCGCCTCAGGGAGCTGGTGGAGCAGTATGGGGTGGAGGAGCTGGTGATGGGCTTCCCCCGGAACATGGACGGCACCGAGGGCCCCCGGGCGGAGCTCTACCGCGCCTTTGCCGGGGCGGTGGCGGAGGCCACCGGCCTCACGCCGGTGCTGTGGGATGAGCGGCGGACCACCATCGAGGCCCACGACATTCTCCACGCCAGCGGCAAGCGGATGAAAAACCACAAAAAGACCGTGGACGCCGTGGCGGCGGCCCTCATTCTGGAGGGCTACCTGACCCGGAAGCGGAGCCAAAGCTAAAACCAGGTGAGAAAGGTGAGAGACGTCCAGGGGCCCCGCGGAGCGGGGCGTGCCGGCAGGCACGTCCAAGGGGCCGGCCAGACGGCCCCTTGCCGCAGGGCGGATCCATTCCGCCCGAGGATGTGCAGGAGAAAAGGGTACCCATGGGGGCTCCGCCCCCATGGGAAAAGAGGGGGGAGGAACATGGGAAATCGCATCAAGCTCTTCACCTGGAAGGACCCCTATGACACGGCGGGGACGGAGGACCTCTTCGTCTCCGCCATGCGGGACAACTGCGCCTTCCACTACGCCCGCTGTCCGGAGTATCGGGCCATCCTGGACCACTTCGGCTTCCGGCCGGACGCCCTCCGGACCACGGAGGACCTGGCCCGCCTGCCGGTGCTGCCCACCTTGTATTTCAAATCCCATCGGCTCTTCTCCGTGCCGGAGCGCCGCATGCTCATCAAGGCCACCTCCTCGGGGACCAGGGGGAAGAAGAGCGTCATCGGCTTTGAGCTGGGGGGACTGTGGAGCGGCTTCCACATGGTGTGGCGCATCCTGCGCTATCACCGGTTCCTCTCCCCGGTGCCCACCAACTACCTCATTTTAGGCTATCAGCCCCACAGGAGCAACCAGACCGCCGTGGCCAAGACGGCCACGGGCTACACCTACATCACCCCCGCCATCCACCGGGAGTACGCCCTCAAATACAAAGACGGCGGCTACCAGGTGGACTTCGACGGCCTCATCCGAGCTTTGGAGCGGTACAGCAGGTCCCGCTTCCCCACCCGGTTCATGGGCTTTCCCGCCTACACCTACTTCCTCATGGAGGAGCTGGAGCGGCGGGGGCTCCGCTATCCCCTGCCCAAGAACTCCAAGATCTTCCTGGGGGGCGGCTGGAAGCAGTTCTACCGGGAGAAGGTGGACAAGGAGACCTTCTACGCCAAGGCCTGGGACCGCTTCGCCATCCCGGAGGAGCATGTCTACGAGTCCTTCGGGGCGGTGGAGCACCCCATCTACTATGCCGACTGCAAGTATCACCACTTTCACGTGCCGGTGTACAGCCGGGTCATCATCCGGGACGTGCGGACCCTGGAGCCGGTGCCCAACGGTACCATGGGGCTGGTGAACCTCCTCACCCCCATGCTCAACGCCGTCCCCATCCTGAGCATCATGACCGACGACCTGGGCGTCCTCCACGACGGGGACACCTGCCCCTGCGGGGTGAGGTCCCCCTGGCTGGAGATCATCGGCCGGGTGGGCATGGCCGACATCAAGACCTGCGCCGCCGGCGCCGACGACCTGAGAAAGGGGGTGGGCCTGTGATCCTGTACCGGGGAGAGATCCACGACACCAGGGAGCAGAACAAGCTCCTGGACGGCCTGGAGGAGACCATCACGGAAGTGCTCCAGCGGCCCGCGCCGGCGGCGGAGACGGTGGTGGCCGCCTGCGACGGCCTGGCCCGGCGGGTGCTCAGCGGGGCGTTCGACGCCGTCATCGCCGCCCTGGGCCTGGACCGGCGCTTCACCCTGGCCCAGGCCGCCGCCGCCGCCAACCTGCTCCGCCGGGACAGCCTGGAGTGTAAGCTGTCCCTGGAGCTGGGGCACGACTGGGCGGGACCGAAGGAAGTGACGCCGCCCCACGCCGGACTCACCCTCACCAAGGAGGTCCTCCCCCTGGGGGTGCTGTTCCACATCGCCGCCGGCAACGTGGACGGCCTGCCGGCTTACAGCGCCGTGGAGGGGCTCCTCACCGGCAACGTGAACATCCTGAAGCTGCCCCAGGCCGACGGCGGGCTGTCGGTGCTCCTCCTCCACGCCCTCACCCAGGCCGCCCCGGAGCTGGCCGACTACCTCTATGTCTTCGACACCCCCTCCGACGACCTGCCCGCCATGCGGAAGATGGCGGCCATGGCCGACGGCATCGTGGTGTGGGGCGGGGAGGGGGCGGTGTCCGCCGTCCGTGGGCTGGCCCCCGCCGGCTGCCGCCTCATCGAGTGGGGCCACAAGCTCAGCTTTGCCTATGTCACGCCGGGAGGGGAGACCCCGGAGGCCCTCTCCGCCCTGGCCGCCCACATCGCCGACACCCGGCAGCTGCTGTGCAGCTCCTGCCAGGTGATCTTCCTGGACACCGGGGACCGGGAGGAGGTCCGGGCCTTCTGCCGCCGGTTCCTGCCGGTGCTGGAGGCGGCCATGGAGAAGGGGCCGCCCCTGGACGACGGCGCGGCGGCCCAGGTGACCCTGGCCCAGTATGAACAGCGGCTGGAGTCCATCACCGCGCCCTGCCCGGAGGTCTTTGCCGGGAAGGGCTGCTCCCTCACCCTGGGGGAGGACGGGGAGCTGGAGCTCTCCCTCCAGTTCGGCAATCCCCTGGTGAAGGCCCTGCCCCGGACTGAGCTGCCCGCCATGCTCCGGCGGCACAAGGGGGTCCTCCAGACGGCGGGGTTGATCTGCGCCCCGGAGGAGCGGGAGGAGCTGGCCGTGACCCTCCTGCGCTCCGGCGTGGTCCGGGTCACCGGGCCGGGGGACATGAGCCGCGCCACCTGTGCCGACGCCCACGACGGGGACTACCCCCTGCGGCGGTATACCCGGGTCACCGAGCGGTAGGCGCATTTTTGTGAAAGAGCTCCCGGAGGCCGACGGCCAGCAGGAAGCCCCCGAAGCACCGGCGGAGGAGCTCCGTGTCCAGGCCGGAGGCGGCCCAGGCGCACAGTCCGGCGGCGGCCAGCCCGGCCAGGATGGCGGGGAGGGCCGCCGCCTTGTCCACATAGCCGTTTTTGATGTGGCTGGGGAGGGCGGCGGCCGCCGCCGGCAGGAAGTAGAGCAGGTTGATGCCCTGGGCCAGGTGCTGCTCCACCCCGGCGAAGGTGGTGAGGTAGAGGAGGAGCAGGGTGCCCCCGCCCACGCCAAAGCCGGAGAGGACCCCGGCGGCGGTCCCCGCCAGAAGGGCCCAAAGCCAGCTCACAGGGCGAAGAGGGCCTTGACGCCCCCGTAGAGGAGGAGGAGGCCAAAGCCTCGCCGGAGCCAGTCCATGGACATGTTTTTGAAAAGCTTGCCCCCCAGCCAGCCCCCCAGCAGCCCGCCCAGCAGGTAGGGGAGGGCGGCTGGGAGGTCCAGCCCGCCCCGAAAGAGGTAGATCCCGGCGGAGAGGACGCACAGGGGCAGGATGACGGCCACCGAGGTGGCGAAGGCCCTCCGCTGTCCCAGTCCGCACCACCCGGCCAGGAGGGGCACCAGCGCCATGCCGCCGCCCCCGCCGAAAAAGCCGTTCACCGCTCCGGCCAGAGCGCCGGATACCGCCGGAGCCAGCCAGTCCCGCTTTTTTGCCATAAAAAATCCCTCCCTTGGCGGTAGTTTGCCAGGGGAGGGATTTTTTATGCCTTTGTATGGGGTCAGGGCAGCTGGTAGTAGGCGCAGCGCCAGACGCCGTCCCCCTCCAGGCCCAGGTAGACGTCCATGGAGAAGGTGAGCCAGCCGTCCCCGGCGGCGGTATAGCCGCTGTACTGCCAGCAGGAGTCGCCCAGGTCGG
>DXDV01000322.1 GCA_019115345.1 Candidatus Intestinimonas stercorigallinarum
ATGAACGAAAAAGCCCAGCTTATGCTGGACTTTTTCGACAGGCTGCAGCGCCGCCGGACGGTTTTACCGTCCGGCGGCGCTGTTTTGCGTTAAGAAGGGATCAGAGGCCGTATTCCTGGGCCAGCTTCTGAAAGACAGGGAGGGCCTTCTCCACCTGCTCGGTGGTGGTACAGAAGGCGATGCGGCACCAGCCGGGACAGGCAAAGTCATCGGTGGGGGGGAAGAGGAGGTCATAGGCCTGAGCCCGTTTGCAGAAGGCATTGGCGTCGGGCTCCGGGGACTTGAGGAGGAGGTAGAAGGTGCCGCCGGGGGCCACGCAGGTGTAGCCCATGGCGGTGAGACCGTTGTACAGCAGGTCCCGGTTGGTCTGGTAGACGGTGAGGTCGGCGGTGAGCCCGTCGCAGGCGGCGGCCACCCGCTGGAAAAGGCTGGGGGCGTTGACATAGCCCAGCACCCGGCCGGCGCCGCAGATGGCGGCGTAGAGGGCGTCCCGCTGGGCCACCTGCTCCCCCACCAGCACGTAGCCGATGCGCTCGCCGGGGAGGGAGAGGGATTTGCTGTATGAGTAGCACACCAGGGTGTCGTCGTAGAAGTCGGGGATCCAGGGTACGGAGTACCCCTCAAAGACGATCTCCCGGTAGGGCTCGTCGGAGATGAGGTAGATGGGGTGGCCGTACTCGGCGGCCTTCTTCCGCAGCAGGCCGGCCATGGCGGCGAGGGTCTCGGCGGAGTAGACGACGCCGGAGGGGTTGTTGGGGGAGTTGACCACCAGGGCTTTGGTCTTGGGGCCGATGGCGTCCTCCAGGGCCTTCATGTCGGGCTGGAAGGTGTCGTAGTCCGGGGGGACCACCACGGGGATGCCGCCGTTGCCCTGGATGAAGATGCTGTACTCGGTAAAGTAGGGGGCCAGGAGGATGAACTCGTCCCCGGGACAGGCCAGGGCCCGGAAGCAGCAGCACAGGCCGGCGGCGGCGCCCACGGTGATGTAGAGGTCCTCCGGCCGGTAATGCTTGCCGAAGCGCTTGGTGAGGGAGGCGGCCAGGGCCTCCCGGACCGCCAGGTCGCCCTGGGCGGTGGTATAGGCGTGGATGGAGTCCCCTTGGGGACCGTCCAGAATGGCCCGGATGGTGTCGTTCACCTGGGGCGGAGGGGGGACGCTGGGGTTGCCCAGGGAGAAGTCCAGCACGTTTTCGGCGCCCACTTCCCTGGCCCGGAGCAGGCCGTATTCCCGGATCTCACGCATGATGTTCCGGCGGCTGCCCAGCTGTACCATATCTTCCGGTAAAAAGCTCATTCCGACACCTCCAGATCCACGCAGCAGCGCTCTTTCAGATGTTCCTTGGCCCAGGCCTTGAAGGCCACATGGGGGGGATAGTCCTGGTAGGCGTCCAGGGCCTCCCGGTCGTCCAAATCGCAGCACAGGCCCAGGTCGTGGGTGCCCATGCCCAGGTCAAAGCCGATGTGGGCGCACCGCAGACCGGGGACGGCGTCCACCATGGGGGCGAAGGTGGCCTTCAGAAAGGTCTCCAGCTCCCCGCGGTCGGCGCCGGGATCGGCCAGATTCCAGCAGATCATATGACGGATCATGTTATGTTCAGCTCCTCACATGTGGTTTGTGGAGGCGCCGCCGCCCGCCTGGCGGGGGCGGGGCGGCGGCCATGCTGCCGACATTATAGCACAGCAAAGCGCAAAAGAAAAGGGCTTCAGCCGGGGAGAATGGTCATGAGAAGCTCGCCGGACTTCACCGAGGCGCCGGTGGCGGCGTGGATCTGGTCCACGGTGCCGGAGATGCGGGCCACCACGCTGGTCTCCATCTTCATGGCCTCGATGACGGCTACCACCTGGTTTTCCTCCACCGGGTCGCCGGGCTTGACGGCGATGCGGGAGACCATGCCGGGGATGGAGGCGCCCACCTGGCTCTTGTCCTCCGGGTCGGCCATGACCGTGGGGTGGACCTGCACCTGGGCGGAGGGGTCGGGGACGGTGACGGTGCGGCCCATGCCGTTGAGGTCGAAGTGGACGTTCCGGGTGCCGTCCTCATTGAGGTCGCCCAGGCCCAGGTACTTGATGGCCAGGGTCTTACCGTCCTCGATGCTGATCATGTTGGTCTCGCCCAGGGCCATGCCGTTGAAGAAGACGTGGCTGCCCATCCGGGTGATGTAGCCGTACTCCTGCCGGTGGCTGCGGTACTCCTCATAGACCTTGGGGTAGAGGCAGTAGGAGAGGATGGCCCGCATATTGATGGGGTCCTTGGTCATGCCCTGGAGCTTCCGGCGGACGGCGTCGAAGTCGATGGGCTCCAGGAGCTCGCCGGGGCGGCAGGTGATGGGCTTCTCCCCCTTGAGGACCACCCGCTGCAAGTCCTCTGGGAAGCCCCAGGCGGGCTGGCCCATCATGCCCTTGAAATAGCTCACCACGCTGTCGGGGAAGGCCAGAGCCTCGCCCTTCTCCACCACGGTCTCGGGGGTCAGGTCGTGCTGGACCATGAAGATGGCCAGGTCGCCCACCATTTTAGAGGAGGGGGTGACCTTGACGATGTCGCCCAGCATGTGGTTGACCTTGGTGTACATGTCCTTTACATCCTCGAACTGGGAGCCCAGCCCCAGGCTGTCCACCTGGGATTTCAGGTTGGAGTACTGGCCGCCGGGCATCTCGTAGCGGTAGATGTCGGTGGAGGGGTTCTTCATGCCGGTCTCGAAAGAGGCGTACCGCTTGCGCACGTCGAACCAGTAGTCGGAGAGGACCTGAAGCCGGTCGGGGTCCAGGCCGGTGTCCCGCTCCTGGCCCTGGAGGGCGGTGACCACGGCGTTGAGGGAGGGCTGGCTGGTCATGGAGGACATGGAGTCGATGGCGCAGTCCACGATGTCCACCCCGGCCTCGGCGGCCATGAGGTAGGTGGCCACCTGGCTGCCGGAGGTGTTGTGGGTGTGGAGGTGGATGGGCAGGCCCACCTCCTCCTTCAGGGCCTTCACCAGGGACTTGGCGGCGTAGGGCTTCAGGAGGCCGGACATGTCCTTGATGGCCAGGATGTGGGCGCCCCGGCGCTCCAGCTCCTTGGCCAGGTCCACGTAATACTGGATGGTGTAGCGGTCCCGGTCGGGGTTGAGGATGTCTCCGGTGTAGCAGATGGCGGCCTCACACACCTTGCCCTGCTTGAGGACCTCGTCCATGGCCACCTCCATGCCGGGGATCCAGTTGAGGGAGTCAAAGATGCGGAAGATGTCGATGCCGCTCTTGGCCGCCTCCTGGACGAAGGACCGGATGAGGTTGTCGGGGTAGTTGGTGTAGCCCACGGCGTTGGCGCCCCGGAGGAGCATCTGGAAGGGGATGTTGGGGATCTTCTTGCGCAGCAGGTCCAGCCGTTCCCAGGGGGACTCGTGGAGGAAGCGGTAGGCCACGTCGAAGGTGGCGCCCCCCCACATCTCCAGGGAGAAGGCGTCGGAGAGGATCTCGGAGGTGCCGTCGGCACCCAGCACCATGTCCCGGGTGCGCACCCGGGTGGACAGGAGGGACTGGTGGGCGTCCCGCATGGTGGTATCGGTGACGAGGAGCTTCTTCTGGGCCTTGACCCAGTCCCGGAGGGCCTCGGGTCCCTTCTCGTCCAGCAGGGGCTTGAGGCCGGCCCCCCGGACGCCGGTGGCGGGGGGGATGCGGGGGATGTCGAACTGGGGCCGCTCGGCGGAGGGATTTTCGATCTGCCGCTGGGCGATGTAGCGCAGCACCTTGGTGGCCCGGTCCTTGCCGTACTGCATCTCGAAGAGCTCCGGGGTCTCGTCGATGAACTTGGTGTGGCAGCCGCCCGCCCGGAAGGTGGGGTGGCTGAGGATGTTGCTGATGAAGGGGATGTTGGTCTTGACGCCCCGGATGTGCTCCTCCCGGACGGCTCGGGCGGCCCGGCGGCAGGCCCCCTCGAAGGTGTTGTCCCAGGTGGTGACCTTGACCAGCAGGGAGTCGTAGTAGGGGGAGATGACGGCCCCGGCAAAGGCGTTGCCGCCGTCCAGGCGGACGCCGCAGCCGCCGCCGGAGCGGTAGGCGGTGATCTTGCCGGTATCGGGGGCGAAGTTGTTGGCCGGGTCCTCGGTGGTGATGCGGCACTGGATGGCAAAGCCGTTCATCCGCAGGTTGGCCTGGTCCCCCATGCCGATGTAGGGGTGGGAGAGGGGGTGGCCCTCAGCGATGAGGATCTGGGCCCGGACCAGGTCCACGCCGGTGACCTGCTCGGTGACGGTGTGCTCCACCTGGATGCGGGGGTTCATCTCGATGAAGTAGTGGTTGCCGCTCTTGTCCACCAGGAATTCCACCGTACCGGCGTTGACGTAGCCCACGTGCTTGGCGATCTTCACCGCGTCGGCCCGGAGCTTTTCCAGGGTGGCCTGGGGGACGCTCCAGGCGGGGGCGAACTCCACCACCTTCTGGTAGCGGCGCTGGAGGGAGCAGTCCCGCTCTCCCAGGTGGACCACGTTGCCGTACTGGTCGCCCAGGATCTGGACCTCGATGTGCTTGGGCTCCACCAGATATTTTTCAATGAAGATGTCCTCGTTGCCGAAGGCCTTCCGGGCCTCGTTCTTCACCAGCTCGAACTCCCGGCGGACGTCGGCCTCGCTGTCGCAGCGGCGCATGCCCCGGCCGCCGCCGCCGGCGGCCGCCTTGAGGATGATGGGGAAGCCGTAGGAGAGGGCCTTTTCCAGGGCCTCGTCGGCGTCCTTCAGGGGCTGCGTGGAGCCCGGGATGGTGGGCACGCCGCAGGCCAGGGCGGTGGCTTTGGCGGCCAGCTTGTCGCCCATCTGGGCCAGGATCTTGGAGCTGGGGCCGATGAAGGTGATGCCCGCCTCCTCGCAGGCCCGGGCGAATTCGGCGTTTTCGGAGAGGAACCCGTAGCCGGGATGGATGGCGTCTACCTGGCGGCGCTTGGCCAGGTCGATGATGCCCGGGATGTCCAGATAGGCGCCCAGAGGGGATTTGCTCTCGCCGATGCGGTAGGCTTCGTCGGCCCGGGTGCGGAAGAGGGCGTAGGTGTCCTCGTTGGAGTACATGGCCACGGTGCGCAGCTCCAAGTCGTAACAGGCCCGGAAAATGCGGATGGCGATCTCGCCCCGGTTGGCCGCCAGGACCTTGTGGAACTTACAATTTGACACTTCGGGGTTCCTTCCTTTCATTCAAAAGTGGGCCGCATTACGAAAAAAGGGCGGGCGAAAAACCGCCTACCCCGCCGCCAGCCAACCTTTGCCGGCGTTTCACGACCGATGATAGCTAACTTATATTATACGTGGCACAGGCCGTTTTTGCAATTTCTTTTTTTCCATGATGCAAAACTCGGCAGAACGCACAGCCCGACGGCTGCTTTTTTGCTCTGCTTTGTTAAAGTGGACAAAAGTCCGCCGTGCGTGGACACGCCATACTTTCCAGAGAAGGAGCAGAACATTTCGAGCGAAAAAAGACCCCCGGCCCAGAGGGCCGGGGGCGGGGAAACCGATTGGATATTACACCACTTGGACGGCCTCCACGGTGAGCTCACCGTTTTTGCAGTTCACGGTGAGGGTGTCGCCGCTCTCCACCTCGCCGGCGATGATCTTCCGGCTGATGAGGGTCTCCACGGTGTGCTGGAGGTACCGGCGCAGGGGCCGGGCGCCGTAGATGGGGTCGTAGGCGCTCTCGATGACGTGGTCCTTGGCGGAGGGGGTGAGGACCACGGTGAGCTGCTTGTCCTCCAGGCGGCGGTTGATGCCGGCCACCATGAGGTCGATGATGTGGGTGACGTTGTCCTTGGTGAGAGGCTTGTAGAAGACGATCTCGTCCAGGCGGTTGAGGAACTCGGGCCGGAAGGAGCGCTTCAAGAGGTCGTTTACCTGCGCCCGGGCGGTGTCGCTGATCTCGCCGCTGGCGTCGATGCCGTCCAGCAGGAACTGGGAGCCCAGGTTGGAGGTGAGGATGATGACGGTGTTCTTGAAGTCCACGGTGCGGCCCTGGCTGTCGGTGATGCGGCCGTCGTCCAGCACCTGGAGGAGGATATTGAAGACGTCGGGGTGGGCCTTCTCCACCTCGTCGAAGAGGATGACGGAGTAGGGCTGGCGGCGGACGGCCTCGGTGAGCTGGCCGCCCTCCTCATAGCCCACGTAGCCCGGAGGGGCGCCGATGAGCCGGGAGACGGAGAACTTCTCCATGTACTCGGACATGTCGATGCGCACCAGGTTCTTTTCGCTGTCAAACAGAGCCTCAGCCAAGGTCTTGGCCAGCTCCGTCTTGCCCACGCCGGTGGGGCCC
>DXDV01000041.1 GCA_019115345.1 Candidatus Intestinimonas stercorigallinarum
GTGCGCCCCTACAGGAGAGGGGGCGGGAACCTGGCCCCTCATCCGCCCCAGTGTGCGCACTGGGGCACCTTCCCCCCAGGGGGAAGGCTTAGGAAAAACAAAAAGGGACAGGTCTGGGACCTGTCCCTTAAAACACAGAGGCGAAACGCAGTTTCGCAGAACGTTCTTTTGCCTACTTTTCTTTCAAGAAAAGTAGGGGGCGAAACGCAGTTTCGCATAAAATTTCTTTGCTTACTTTCTTTTTCAAAGAAAGTAAGTTACTCCAGGATGGCGCCGCGGTCGGCGGAGGACACCATTTTTGCGTAGCGGGCCAGGTAGCCGGTCTTGATCCTGGGCTCCGGGCAGACCCACTTGGCCTTCCGGGCGGAGAGCTCCTCGTCGGACACTTTCAGGGTGATGGAGTGGTTGGGAATGTCGATGGCGATGTGGTCGCCCTCCTCCACCAGGCCGATGGGGCCGCCGGAGGCCGCCTCGGGGGACACGTGGCCGATGGACGCGCCCCGGGTGGCGCCGGAGAACCGGCCATCGGTGATGAGGGCCACATCCTTGTCCAGCCCCATGCCCGCGATGGCGGAGGTGGGGTTGAGCATCTCCCGCATGCCGGGGCCGCCCTTGGGGCCCTCGTACCGGATGACCACCACGTCGCCCGCCACGATCTTCCCAGCGTAGATGGCCTGAATGGCGTCGTCCTCACAGTCGAACACCCGGGCGGGGCCCTCGTGGACCATCATCTCGGGGGCCACGGCGGACTGCTTCACCACGCAGCCGTCGGGGGCCAGGTTGCCCTTCAGGACGGCGATGCCGCCGGTCTTGGAGTAGGGGTTGTCCAGGGGCCGGATGATCTCGGGGTCCCGGTTGACCACCCCATCCAGGTTTTCGGCGATGGTTTTGCCGGTGCAGGTGATGCCGCTGGTGTCCAGCAGGCCCGCCTGGGCCAGCTCGGCCATGACGGCGTACACGCCGCCCGCCCGGTCCAGGTCCTCCATGAAGGTGTCCCCGGCGGGGGCCAGGTGGCACAGGTTGGGGGTTTTGGAGCTGATCTCGTTGGCCATGTCGAAGGACAGCTCGATGCCGCATTCGTGGGCGATGGCGGGCAAGTGGAGCATGGTATTGGTGGAGCAGCCCAGGGCCATGTCGATGGTCTCGGCGTTGTGGAAGGCGGCCTCGGTCATGATGTCCCGGGGCTTGATGTCCCGCTTCACCAGCTCCATGATCTGCATCCCCGCGTGCTTGGCCAGGCGCAGCCGGGCGGAGTGGACGGCGGGGATGGTGCCGTTGCCCCGCAGGCCCATGCCGATGGCCTCGGTGAGGCAGTTCATGGAGTTGGCGGTGTACATGCCGGAGCAGGAGCCGCAGGTGGGGCAGGCGTTGTTCTCGTACTCCTCCAGGCCCGCCTCGTCCAGCTTGCCGGCATAGTAGGAGCCCACCGCCTCGAACATGTGGCTCAGGCAGGTGCGGCGGCCGTCGTTCATGGTGCCCGCCATCATGGGCCCGCCGGAGACGAAGATGGTGGGGATGTTCACCCGGGCGGCGGCCATGAGCAGGCCGGGCACGTTCTTGTCGCAGTTGGGGATCATCACCAGGCCGTCGAACTGGTGGGCCAGGGCCATGGCCTCGGTGGAGTCGGCGATGAGCTCCCGGGTCACCAGGGAGTACTTCATGCCCACGTGCCCCATGGCGATGCCGTCGCACACGGCGATGGCGGGGAACTCGATGGGGGTGCCGCCCGCCATGCGGATGCCGGCCTTCACCGCCTCGGCGATCTTGTCCAGATTCATGTGGCCGGGGACGATCTCGTTCTGAGAGCAGACCACGCCGATGAGGGGCCGCTCCAGTTCCTCCTTGGTGTAGCCCAGGGCGTAAAAGAGGGAGCGGTTGGGGGCGCGCTCCACCCCTTTGGTCACGTTGTCGCTGCGCATCGCAGATTCCTCCTCCGTGTTGTATTATTACGCTTGCATTGTCTGACAATATATTATAAGATAGAGAAGAAAATGTCAAGGGAAAAGGAGGGGGCGGCATGGAGAAAAAGAGCCTGGCCCAGCAGACGGCGGAGCGGCTGTACGCCCGGATCGTGGCGGAGGGCCAGCCCGGCCCGGGGGAGAAGCTGCCCAATGAGCTGGAGCTCTCCCAGGAGCTGGGGGTGAGCCGGACCACCCTGCGGGAGGCCATCCGTTCCCTGGTGACCCAGGGGGTGCTGGAGGTCCGGCGGGGGAAGGGCACCTTCGTGTCGGAGCGGGTGGGGGAGATCGAGGACTTCGGCTTCGGCGGTCTGGAGCAGGTGAAGGGCCAGCTCCGGGACCTCTTCGAGCTGCGGAGCATCTTCGAGCCCCAGGCGGCCAAGCTGGCCTGCCTCCGGGCCACGGAGGAGGAGCTTGCCGACATTTTGGAAAAGGGGGCGGCGGTGGAGGCCTGCATCCGGGCGGGCCGGGACCGGGTGGAGGCCGACGGGGCCTTCCACGCCGCCATCGTCCGGGCCACCCACAACGAGTTCATGGTGCGGCTGCTGCCCCTCATCCACCGGGCGGTCCAGACGGCGGTGGAGACGGGGAAAGAACCGGAGCGGCTGGCGGCGGACACCATCCGGGATCACGCATTGCTGCTGGAGTTCTTTGAACGCCGGGACGGCGCCGGAGCCGGGCACGCCATGGCCGTCCATATGCGCCACGCTATGGACGGGATGGAGCTGGAGCGGCCGGAGGACGGTTGACAAAAGGTGGGGGAGCTGGCATGATAGAAGGGAAGCATCCGCCGTGAGACAGGAGGGACGACTATGATCCTGCCGTGGAACCGCAGCGAGCTGGCCATCGTGTTCACCATGGAGCAGTGCAGCGCCATCACCGATGCCCTGACGCAGGCGGGGATCGACTGCCATGTCAAGGCCAGGGACCGGTCTTCCTGCGGCGGCCGGGGGCGGAGCGGCACTCCGTTCCAGGAGCACCGTTGGCTGTACACCATCTATGTCCTGCGCCGGGACCTCCCGGCCGCCCAGGCGGCTACGGGGCTCAGCCCCATCCGGTGACGAAGCGGGCGGGTCCGCGCTTTGCGCGGACCCGCACCAGGCTGTCGAAAAAGTCCCTTGGGGGGACTTTTT
>DXDV01000042.1 GCA_019115345.1 Candidatus Intestinimonas stercorigallinarum
CTAAACATAAGGGGGTGTGCGCGTGAAAAAGCTGAGTTGTGTGAGCCTCTCCATAGAGGAGCCCATGAAAGAAAAGCTGCGGTATGTGGCCGAGCAGGAACAACGCTCCCTGGCCAGCCAGATCCGCCACCTGATTCGGCTCTATCTCCAGGACTACGAGGCTAAATACGGACCCATAGACGAACAAGAGACGTTCACCGGCCGGTGAACGTCTCTCTTCTCTCCCCCAGCCCCAGGCGCACCATCTTCACCATCCGGAGCCGGTCGGAGACCCACATGCTGACTCTGGTGGAGGGCTTCAGCCCTCTGCGGGGGATGTGCCGGTAATAGGGCTCCTCCGCCAGGACCTCGGCCGCGCCGCCCGCCTTGGCGGTCAGCTCCGCCGCCGAATCCACATAAAAGAACATCGGCGCCCCGGCGTGGCCCACCTGCTTCATATATTTTTTCCGCAGCATGGTCATGCCGCGCTCGTTCACCGCGTCAAAGACCAGCTCCACATCCCCAAAGCGCCCCAGCATCCCAAGGAGCCCCAGGACCCTGCGCTCCTCAAAATAGTGCAGCAGTCCGCCCGCCGTGACCAGCAGCGGCGCGTCCGGGTGTTCGGCGCGGATCTGCCGGAGCCAATCCTCCGAGAAGGCGTCCCCGGCGAGATAGGACTCCCGTTCCGGCTCCGGCAGCAGCTCCCTTCGGTATTCGATCACATGGGGCAGATCGACGGCGTACCAGCGGGTCTTCCCGTTGTCACAGCGGAAATAGGCCGTCTCCAGGCCGCAGCCCAGCTGCGCCACGATCCCGTCCGGTTTGCGCCGCAGGAAATCCCGCACGGACCGGTCCATGTTGGCCGACCGGGAGGCCGAGGCCAGCAGGGTGTACTGGCTCTGGCGGTCCCACGCCAGCAGTCCGGCGGGCAGCGCCCCCTTCAGGGACAGGGCTTTCCCGTCGTACAGGACCCGCGGGCAGCGCTCGCTGGCATAGATCCTGCCGGCCAGGGGCACGAACAAGGTGTCCTCCACCACGCCAAGCTTTGACATTCCGATCCCTCCCCGTGTCGGCTACCGCCGCGGGAATAAACCGCTTTGCGGTTTATTCAGCAGACATTATTATAGTTAGCAATCGCTAATCAGTCAAGAAAAACCGGCGCGCCGCCCTGCCGACGGCGCGCCGGGGAGAGAGCTAACCGCTCTCCTTTTCCACCAGCTCCCAGGGGGCCAGCAGGGAGTGGCACCGCTCGCCCTGAAGGAGCTGGATGAGCAGCTCGGCGGCCATGCGGCCCACATTGTGCCGGCCGTGGGAGAGGGAGGTGACCCGGGGGGAGGAGAGCTCGCTGTACTGGCTGTTGTCGAAGCTCACCACAGCCAGCTCCTCCGGGATGGAGACCCCCTGCTTGGTCAGATGGGTGACCAGCCGGCTGGCGATCTCGTCGTTGTAGCAGACCACGGCGGTACAGCCCTCCAGGGCCCGGGTGATGATCTCGATGGAGCGTTCGGAGAGGAACCGCTCCTTGAGCTCCGTGTTATACCAGAAAATGCGCCGGTCGTTCATGGGAAGGGACAGGTCCCGCAGGGCGTCGATGTAGCCGGCATAGCGCTGCGGCCCCTGGATGTCGTCGTTTTTGAAGATGCCGCCGATCTCCCGGTGGCCTTTGCCGTGGAGGTATTCCACCAGCATCCGGCCGCCGGCGTAGTTGTCGTCCAGCACCGAAAGGGGACCCTTGAGCTGCGGGTAGTAGCCGTTCATGAACACCAGCGGGATCTTGCGCTGGATCAGCCGCTCATAGAGGTCCAGATTGGGGTTGGGCAGGCCGGTTTTGGTGCCCTCCACCAGGATGCCGTCCAGAGGGGAGAGGTCCAGCAGGGTCTTGAGCACCCGGCGCTCCTCGGAGACCTGGTTCTGGGTGGCGAAGAGGAGGGTGGAGCAGTTGTTTTGAGAGAGCACGGTCTCCACCTGCCGCAGGATGCTGGGGAAAATGTAGTCGCTGATGTAGGTGGTGACCACGGCGATGGACCGCCGCGGCTCGGCGGCGGGCATGCGCTCCAGGACGTGGGAGCCGCTGCCCTGACGGCGGTCGATGAGCCCCTCCGAGGCCAGGAGAGAGAGGGCCTGCCGCACCGTCTGGCGGCTGACCTGGAACTGCTGGCACAGAGCGTGCTCGGTGGGCAGGAGCCTGCGCTTTTCGTAGGCGCCCTCCAGGATGCTGCTGCGCAGGGAGTCCGCGACCATTTGATATTTCGGCGCCATGCTGTCTCCTCCTTTTGACCGGCCAAGGCCGTTGATCTCGCGGCCCGCCGGAAACTGGGAACATCTCAGAACCTGCTGGAACATTTTCAACGCGCCCGATGGGCGGGCCTTTTGCCCACGGAAGGCCCAATGCTTCCTCAAGACCCGCCGGGGCCCCTGCCCAAAATCCGCCTGCCGGCGGCAAACGCCCCCGCCGCCGGGCATACCGCCATGCTTCCTACATGGTCTGGCAGGATTGGCGGAAATTATCATATCATATTTGTATTGTCTTTTCAAGAGCGCGCGGGAGATATCTTTTAATTTGTATGATACAAGAGGAAAGCGTCACAAACGGAAAGAAAAGGTAAATTGGTAGCACCTATGTGAGTTCGTCACAAGAGCCCCCGAGAAAGGTCCCAG
>DXDV01000043.1 GCA_019115345.1 Candidatus Intestinimonas stercorigallinarum
CCTTGCAAGCCCGGAGGGACTGTGATATAACCAAAGGAGGAATCACGCGGCGGGAGGGAGCAGCCTTGACGGAGGACCACAGATACCGCCTCATCTTTGAGGAATTTTTGGACAAGACGGAGGACGGCTTCATTGTCGTGGACCGGGAGGGCGTCATCACGGACATCAACCAGAACTACTGTGATTTTCTGGCCAAGCGCCGGGAGGACGTGGTGGGGCGGCCCATCGGGTCGGTGATCACCACCACCTCCATGTACGACGTGCTGGCCCGGCGGCACCGGGGGGACGGGAGCGACGGGGTCTACATCCAGCCCTACGGCCAGGGGGAGACCCGGGACGAGGCGGAGGTCTACGCCGTGGCCAACCGCTTCTGCGTCTTTGACGAGGAAGGGAAGCTCATCGGGGCGGCGGCCCATATGAAGTTCCGCCAGCGGGCGGTGGACACGGCCCGGGAGATCAGTGAGGCCGAGCTGCGCTATTTCAAGGAGGGCGACGGGGCCGACCTGGCCGGCGCCGGCGGCTTTGCCGATCTCATCGGCAAGGACCCCAAGATCTTGGAGCTCAAGCGGGTGGGCGCCCAGGCGGCCAAGACCGATTTTCCCGTCCTCATCACCGGGGAGACCGGCACCGGCAAGGAGGTGGTGGCCAGGGCCATCCACCTGGAGAGCGGCCGGCGGGAGGGGCCCTTTGTGGCGGTCAACTGCGGGGCCATCCCCGACAACCTGTTGGAGTCGGAGCTCTTCGGCTATGAGGAGGGGGCCTTCACCGGCGCGCGGAAGGGGGGCAAGCCGGGCAAATTCCAGCTGGCCAACGGGGGGACCCTCTTCCTGGACGAGATCGGCGACATGCCCTTCCCCCTCCAGGTGAAGCTGCTGCGGGTCCTCCAGGACCAGCAGGTGGAGCGGGTGGGGGGAGAGGCCCCCGTGCCGGTGGATGTGCGCATCGTGGCCGCCACCCGCCAGGACCTGCAGCTGATGATGGCCCAGGGCCGGTTCCGGGAGGACCTCTATTACCGGCTGGCCGTCATCAACATCGAGACCATCCCCCTCCGGGACCGGCCCGGAGATATCCTCCTCCATGCCGCCGTCTATCTCCGGGAGCTCAACCGGAAGTACAAGACGGGCATTCTGCTCTCCGACCGGGTCAAGGGCTGTCTGCGGGCCTATCTCTGGCCCGGCAACGTCCGGGAGCTCCAAAACGTCATCGCCGGGGCCTACGCCTCTTGCGGCCAGGTCCTCATCGACCTGGAGGATCTGCCGCCGAAGGTGGCCTGCCGGGCGCCGGTCACCGCCGGCTCCGACGGCGGCCGGCTGGCCGACGTGGTGGGGGCCTATGAGGCGGAGGTCATCCGGCAGGCCCTGCGCCGCAACGGGGAGAACGTCCAGGCGGCGGCCCGGGAGCTGGGGGTGGAGCGGAGCCTGCTCTACAAAAAGATGAAGCGCCTTGGGGTGACCATCCAGCGGGTGGTGCGCTGAGAGGCGGGCGAAACCGCAAAAAACCGCCTCCCCGTTTGACTTGCGCGAATCAAACGGGGAGGCGGTTCCTATTCCGGCCCGGTCAGGCCGCGGCGCGGCCTGTGGGAAAACCGGGACCGGCGGCGGCGCCTCTGAGCCGGACAGCGGGGTGGGGACCCCGGTGGGACCTGTCCGGACCCATCGCGGCAGCCGCCAAAACAGAAGCCGTGGCGACAGTGGGAAATGGGCGCCCGGAAGTGGCGCGGCAGGGCCGGAAAACCGGCGGGGGACCGTACCTGCGGCGCTTACTTCAGGTTCATGGAGCCGGAAATGACCATCTTCATGACCTCGCTGGTGCCCTCGTAGATCTCGGTGATCTTGGCGTCGCGCATGAAGCGCTCCACGGTGTACTCACGGGCATAGCCGTAGCCGCCCAGCAGCTGCACGCAGCCGCGGGTGACCTCGTTGGCCACGTCGGAGGCCATGAGCTTGGCCATGGCGGCGTAGACGCTGTAAGCTTCGCCCTTGTCCTTGGCCACGGCGGCGCGCCAGGTCATCAGGCGGGCGGCGTCCACCTTGGTCTGCATCTCGGCCAGCTTGAACTGGGTGTTCTGGAAGGAGGCGATGGTCTTGCCGAACTGGACGCGCTCCTTGTCGTACTTGATGGCCTCGTTGATGGCGCCCTGGGCGATGCCCACGGACTGAGCGGCGATGCCGATACGGCCGCCGTCCAGGGCCTTCATGGCCATCTTGAAGCCCTTGCCTTCCACGCCGCCCAGCAGCGCGTCGGCGGGCACGCGGACGTCCTCATACACCACGGCGGCGTTGGAGGCGGCGCGGATGCCCATGCGGGGGATGTCGGGGGTGACGGTGATGCCGGGGGTGTTCCGGTCCACCAGGAAGGCGGACATGCCCTTGTGGGCGGGGACGGACTTGTCGGTGAGGGCAAAGACCAGGAAGGTGTCGGCAAAGCCGGAGTTGGTGGTGAAGATCTTCTCGCCGTTGATGACGTACTCGTCCCCATCCTTCACGGCGGTGGTGCGGGCGCCCGCCACGTCGGAACCGGCGCCGGGCTCGGTCAGGCCGAAGCAGCCGATCTTGGAGCCGTCAGCCAGGGGGCGCAGCCACTTCTGCTTCTGCTCCTCGGTGCCGAACTCCTCGATGGTGGAGGCGCACAGGGAGGTGTGGACGGAGAGGGTGATGCCGGTGCTGGCGTCCACCTTGGACATCTCCTCCATGCACAGCACGTAGGAGAGCACGTCGCCGCCGGCGCCGCCGTACGCCTCGGAGAAGGGGATGCCGAAGAAGCCGCACTCCTGCATCTCCTTGAGCAGGCCGCGGTCAAACGCCTCCTTCTCATCCATCTCATGGGCCAGGGGCTTGACGCGCTCCTCGGCGAACTTGCGGTACATGTCCTGGAGCTCCTGGTGCACAGAGTCAAGGTTGAAGTCGATCATTGCAGCTACCTTCCTTTCAAAAAATATAGATGATCCGCCGTTGAAACCACCAAGTTTTGTGGAACCTGTCTAGCATGGACAGTATAGCACTCGGATATAGTTCTGTCAACAAAATATTTTGATTAAGGATATTTTTGGCGCGAGCAAAAATGAGGCCAAAATGAAGAAGTTGCCCAAAAGGCGGGAGACATCGGCGGGAAAACTGTACTTTAAGAAAAGGAAAAGCTGCTGGCATTTCGGGGAAAGATGTGTTATAATACAAAATTAGTCACATTATTTTTTGTGCCGCGGAGCGGAGAGGGGGCCATGCTGCCCGAGATATGGGCCGTCAGGACGGCCGCGGCGGTGTTCGGTGGGAGAAAAGAGCGTGAAAAGGTGATCGATGAGATGGAATTGCAAAACTGTATCAATTATCTGCTGACCGTGGCGCAGCATGAGGTGTTTCAGGCCTTTTCCAACAAGCTGGCGCAGTTCAATATCACGCCGGGGCAGTACGGTGTGCTTGGCTGCCTGTGGGAAAATGGGTCCTGCACGCCCAAGGAGATCGCCCAGATCCTGCATTTGGAGAACTCCACGATCTCCGGCGTCCTGGACCGCATGCAGAAGCGGGGGCTCATCGACCGTGTGGTGGACCCCAATGACCGCCGCAGCGTCCAGGTCGTGACCACCGTGGAGGGGAGCGCCATGAAGGACGACGTGCTCCGCCTCATCGGGGAGCTCAACGAGGAGATTCTGGGCGGCTTTGCGCCGGAACAGCGGAGCGTCCTGATCCAGGGCCTGCGTCAGATCGGACGGGTGACCGAGGACGAGGCGTAAGGGGCAGCGGCGCCCGTCTCTCTTGGAGGGACGGGCGCCGCTGCCTCTTTTTTTGCTGCGGCTGTCGTTGGACGAAAACTGGTGATTTGGACAAAATCTGGCGCACATAGAACCGTCCGCCGGGGTAAAGCTATGTCTGGATTCCCAATCCAACAAAAAAAGAGAAGGAGATGCAAGCATATGTCCAGCAACAACAACAGCAAGCAGCCTGTGGTCCCCAGCGCCCGTGAGGCCATGGATAAGTTCAAGATGGAGGCGGCCCAGCAGGTGGGCGTCAACCTGAAGAAGGGCTACAACGGCGACCTCACCAGCCGGGAGGCCGGCTCCGTGGGCGGCCAGATGGTCAAGAAGATGATCGAGGCCTACGAGAGCGGCATGCAGTGATCCACCCGTAAGGGTGCGCCGCCCCTGAGCGGGGCAGAGGTTTTTGACAGACTAAAAATGGCCCGCGTCCATAAGGACGCGGGCCATTTTGTGTTGTTGCCGCTTTAGCGCAACGACAACCCCCAGCTATGCTGGGGAGAGTAAAAAGAATTACATAGTGAAAAAACCTTCTGGTAGAATGGAAGTTGCGGTCGGTCAACTGC
>DXDV01000044.1 GCA_019115345.1 Candidatus Intestinimonas stercorigallinarum
CCCCTTTCTGGCCAGCATGTACGCCTTTTGCACCATCCAGAGAAAAAGCATGTGAAGCGTGCCCGGCCCGCGGGGCGTTCCCAGTTAAAAGAGCTGCCCCGGAAGCCTCAATTTTTCCTTGGGCGGAAAGCGCAGGTCATAGGCTTCCGCCGCATGTTCATCGATGTCATAACCCCGGGGCGTATGGTAGATGCCCGTAACTCCGTCCAGGAAGCCCCGGCGGAGTTCTTTCAGCAAGGCGTAAGGGGCGCTCCCCTGCTCCGCCTCTCCCTGGTACCGGATCCCCCGGGTCCCGGCCGTCACAAAGCCCGACTTGCCGTAGAACGCGATATTGCCCTCGATGCACAGGGCCCCCGCACCCAATTCCTCGGCCTTCTCCATCGAGTGGTCCAGCAGTCGCTTTCCCAACCCCTGACGCTGAAGGTCCGGGCGGATGCTGACAGGGCCGAAGGTCATTACGGGGATCTCCCGGCCGTCGTCGGCGGTGATGGACGCCCGCATATACAGGATGTGACCGATGAGCTCACCGCTCCGCTCCATGACCAGGTCCAGCTCCGGCACAAAGTCCGGGTCCCGGCGCAGCACATGGGCGATATAATGCTCCTGACAGCCGGGACGGTACACGTTCCAAAAGGCTTCCCGGATCAGGTCCTCCACGGCGGCATAGTCTGCCGGAGTCTCTCTTCTGATGACGATGTTGTCTTTCATACATGCCCCTTCTCATATGACGCGATCAAAATTCAATCAATAGGTTTCCCCCGACCCGCGATTTTACAGCTCAAAAAAGTCTCCTTGAAAAATTGCGGATAAGCTCGTTTCCCAGGATGCCGCCAGAGGGTACCGTCTCTGCGACCAGCGCCCAAGGCGAACCGCCGCAAAGCTCTTTTGCTATCAGTATACCCCAGCCCACAGAAGGCGTCAACCCGCGGGGGACAGCCTCCCTGCCCATCGCGGAGCGGCCCCCATTTTGATCCGGCAGCAGGGAACTTTTTGAGATCCCTTCTTGACAAGCCTTTGCGCGGGTGGTATAGTATGGACAAATTTAATATGTTAAACCGTTGAAGCGGAGATAACGGCAATGATGCCTTTACAGAGAGCCTGTGGTGCTGAGAGTCAGGCAAGAAACAAGTTGTCAAATGGACCGCTGAGGGCGCGGTGAAATGTGCGCGGCACAGAGTATCCTGCGACGTGGGGGCATACGTCAGTTGCCGGGGATATGCTGGTATCCCGACAAGCGCACGGGTCATGCCGTGAATCAAGGTGGCACCGCGGATAAGTATTTATTCGTCCTTGACAGATCGTTTTTTCTGTCAGGGGCGTTTTTTTTGCTCCCCTGGCAGAGAGCCAGGGGAGTATTTCTATTTGGAGGTGCAGACCATGCAGATCTTGCCCACGCTGGACCAGGTCAGAGAGATCGCTTCCGCCGGGACCTACCGGGTGCTGCCGGTGAGCGGGGAGCTCCTGTCCGATTTCACCACCCCCATCGAAGTGATGCGGATCTTGAAGAACGTGTCCACCCACTGCTTCCTGTTGGAGTCGGCGTCCGGCCACGAGGCGTGGGGGCGCTACACCTTCCTGGGCTTTGACCCCAAGCTGGAGATCACCTGCCTGAACGGCGCGCTGAAGGCGGGCAGCCTCCGCTTTGCCACGGAGGACCCCGCCGCCTGCCTGCGCCAGATCCTGGCCGAGCACAAGAGCCCGCGGTTCGACTACCTGCCCCCCTTCACCGGCGGCCTGGTGGGCTATTTCTCCTACGACTATCTGGGGTACAGCGAGCCCGCCGTCCGCTCGCAGGTGGAGGATACCGAGGCCTTCCGGGACCTGGACCTGATGCTCTTCGACAAGGTCATCGCCTTCGACCATCTGCGGCAGAAGATGATCCTCATGGTCAACATGTCCCTGGACGATGCGGAGACGGGCTACAACCGGGCCGTGCTGGAGCTGCGGCGGCTGGCGGCGCTGCTGCGGGACGGGGAAAAGAAGGCGGAGCCCGCGGGGAGGCTGCTGGGCCCGGTGACCGCCCTTTTTGACCGGGAGCGGTTCTGCGCCATGGTGGAGGAGGCCAAGGAGCACATCCGGGAGGGGGACATCTTCCAGATCGTCCTCTCCAACTGCCTGTCCGCCCCCTTCCAGGGGAGCCTCCTCAACACCTACCGGGTGCTGCGCACCATCAACCCCTCCCCCTACATGTTCTACTTCTCCGGAACAGACGTGGAGGTGGCGGGGGCTTCGCCGGAGACCCTGGTGAAGCTGGAAAACGGCGTGCTCCACACCTTCCCCCTGGCGGGCACCCGGCCCAGGGGCAAAACCGAGGCGGAGGACAAGGCCCTGGAGGCAGAGCTGCTCTCCGACGAAAAGGAGCTTGCCGAGCACGACATGCTGGTGGACCTGGGCCGCAACGATTTGGGCAAGGTCAGCCGGTTCGGGACGGTGGAGGTGGAGAAGCTCCACTCCATCGAGCGCTTCTCCCACGTGATGCACATCGGCTCCACCGTCCGGGGGGAGCTGCGGCCGGACAGGGACGCCCTGGACGCCATCGAGGCGGTGCTGCCCGCCGGCACCCTCTCCGGCGCGCCCAAGATCCGGGCCTGCCAGCTCATCGCCCAGCTGGAGCGCAGCAAGCGGGGCATCTACGGCGGGGCCATCGGCTACATCGACTTCACCGGCAACATGGACACCTGCATCGCCATCCGCATCGCCTACCAGAAAAACGGCCGGGTGTTCGTCCGCAGCGGGGCGGGCATCGTGGCCGACTCGGTGCCGGAGAGGGAATTTGAGGAGTGCGGGAACAAGGCCGGGGCGGTGCTGAAGGCTCTGGAGCTGGCCCAGGAGGTGGATCTATGATCCTTTTGATCGACAACTACGACAGCTTCTCCTACAACCTCTACCAGATGGTGGGAGAGATGGAGCCGGACATCCGGGTCGTCCGCAACGACGCGCTGACGGTGGAGGAGCTCCGGGCGCTTCAGCCGGACCGCGTCATCCTCTCCCCCGGCCCCGGCCGGCCGGAGGGGGCGGGGGTCACCATGGAGGCGGTGACCGCCCTGGGGGGAGACATCCCCATCCTGGGGGTCTGCCTGGGCCACCAGGCCATTTGCGCCGCCTTCGGCGCCACGGTGACCTATGCAAAAAAGCTGATGCACGGCAAGCAGTCTCAGGTCCGCTTCGACCGGGACTGCCCTCTCTTCCGGGGCTGCCCGGAGACCGCCCCGGTGGGGCGCTATCACTCCCTGGCGGTGGACCCAGACACCCTGCCCGGCTGCCTGGAGGTTGTCGCCCGGGCCGGGGACGGCGAGGTGATGGCGGTGCGGCACCGGGACTACCCCATCTACGGCGTCCAGTTCCACCCGGAGTCCATCCTGACGCCCCATGGAAAAACCATGCTGAGAAACTTCATAAAGGGGAGATAGACCATGATCAAGGAAGCCATTGTCAAGATCGTAAACAAGGGGGACCTCACCTATGACGAGGCCTATGCCGTGATGAACGAGATCATGAGCGGCGAGACCTCTCCCACCCAGAACGCCGCCTTCCTGGCCGCCCTCTCCACCAAGAGCGCCCGGGCCGAGACCACCGACGAGATCGCCGGCTGTGCCGCCGCCATGCGGGCCCACGCCACCAGGGTGGAGACCGGCATGGAGCTCTTTGAGATCGTGGGCACCGGCGGCGACAACGCCGGCAGCTTCAACATCTCCACCACCTCCGCCCTGGTGGCGGCGGCTGGGGGCATGAAGGTGGCCAAGCACGGCAACCGGGCGGCCTCCTCCCTGTGCGGCACCGCCGACTGCCTGGAGGCCCTGGGGGTCAACATCCACCAGAGCCCCGCCAGGTGCGTGGAGCTGCTCCGGGAGGCGGGGATGTGCTTCTTCTTCGCCCAGGACTACCACGCCTCCATGAAGTACGTGGGGGGCATCCGGAAGGAGCTGGGCTTCCGCACGGTGTTCAACATTCTGGGCCCCCTGACCAACCCCGGCACCCCCTCTTTGCAGCTGCTGGGGGTCTATGACGAATATCTGGTGGAGCCTCTGGCCCAGGTGCTCATCAACCTGGGGGTCAAGCGGGGGATGGTGGTGTACGGCCAGGACAAGCTGGACGAGATCTCCCTGAGCGCCCCCACCACCGTCTGCGAGCTCCGGGACGGCTGGTTCAAATCCTCGGTCATCGCGCCGGAGGACTTCGGGCTCCCCCGCTGCGCCAAAGAGGACTTGAAGGGCGGCACTCCGGCGGAAAACGCTGCCATCACCCGGGCCATTCTGAGCGGGGAGCGGGGCCCCAAGCGCAACGCCGTCCTGCTCAACGCCGGGGCGTCCCTGTATATCGGCGGCAAGGCGGACACCATGGCTGACGGCGTGGCCCTGGCGGGGTCGCTCATCGACTCCGGCAAAGCCGCCGCCGCTCTGGAAAAGCTCATTGAGGTGAGCAACCGCCCGGAGGTGGGGGCATGACCATTTTAGACCAGCTGGCCGGCCACGCCCGGGCGCGGGTGGCGGCGGACAAGGAGGAAAACAGCCTGGACGTGCTCCAGGCCCGGTGCCGGGCCCTGGGGCGGGCCAAGGGGGAGCGCTTTCGGGCGGCCCTGGAACAGCCGGGGCTCTCCTTCATCTGCGAGGTGAAGAAGGCCTCCCTCTCCAAGGGGATCATCGCCCGGGATTTTCCCTACCTGGACATCGCCCGGGACTACCAGCGGGCCGGGGCGGACGCCATCTCCTGCCTCACCGAGCCCAAGTGGTTCCTGGGCTCCGACCAAATTTTTACGGAGATCCGGGAGGCGGTGGACATCCCCATGCTCCGCAAGGACTTCACAGTGGACGAGTATCAGCTCTATCAGGCCCGGCTCATGGGTGCGGACTGCGTGCTGCTCATCTGCGCCCTGCTGGACGCCGAGGCCCTGGCCCGGTATCTGTCCATCTGCCGGGAGTTGGGCCTGTCCGCCCTGGTGGAGGCCCACGACGAGGGGGAGATCTCCTCCGCCCTGTCCGCCGGGGCTGAGATCATCGGGGTGAACAACCGGAACCTGAAGGATTTTTCGGTGGACTTCTCCAACGCCGCCCGGCTGCGGGACCGCATCCCGCCGGACGTGCTCTATGTGGCGGAGAGCGGGGTAAGCTGCCCGGCGGACGCCGCCGCCCTGCGGGACCTGGGGGCCGACGGGGTCTTGATCGGGGAGACGCTGATGCGCGCGGCGGATAAAAGGGCCGCCCTGGCGGAATTGCGGGGTGGCGTATGACCAGGATCAAGCTGTGCGGGCTCTCCCGGCCCCAGGATATCGCCGCCGCCAACGAGCTCAGGCCGGACTATATCGGCTTCGTGTTCGCCCCCAAAAGCAAGCGGTACGTCTCTCCCCAGCAGGCGGAGGCGCTCAAAAAGCGCCTCTCGCCGGAGATCCAGGCGGTGGGGGTCTTTGTCAACGAGGACGTCGACAGGGTGGCCGCGCTGCTCAACAGCGGCGTCATCGACCTGGCCCAGCTCCACGGCGGCGAGGGACCGGAGTACATCGACGCCCTGCGCCGCCTGACCGCCCGGCCCCTCATCCAGGCCGTCCAGGTCAGGACCGCCGCTGACCTGACCCTGGCCGAAGCCAGCGCCGCCGACCACATCCTGCTGGACTCGGGGGCGGGCACAGGGACGGTCTTTGACTGGACGCTGCTCCGGCAGGTAAAGCGGTCCTATTTCCTGGCGGGGGGGCTGGACCCGGACAACGTGGGGGCGGCGGTGGAGGGGCTGCGTCCCTGGGCCGTGGACGTCAGCTCCGGCATCGAGACAGACGGGGGCAAGGACCCGGCAAAAATGGCGGCCTTCGTGGCCGCCGTGAGAAAGGACGACAGAACATGACTGATCCAAGGGGCCGCTTCGGCATACACGGCGGGCAGTACATCCCCGAGACCCTGATGAACGCCGTCATCGAGCTGGAAAGGGCCTATGACCACTATAAGGACGACCCGGACTTCAACCGGGAGCTGACGGAGCTTTTGAACGAGTACGCGGGCCGACCCTCCCGGCTGTACTACGCGGAAAAAATGACAAAGGACCTGGGCGGGGCCAAGATCTACCTCAAGCGGGAGGACCTGAACCACACCGGGGCCCACAAGATCAACAACGTGCTGGGCCAGGCCCTGCTGGCCAAGAAGATGGGCAAGACGCGCCTCATCGCCGAGACGGGGGCGGGCCAGCACGGGGTGGGCACCGCCACCGCCGCCGCCCTGATGGGGCTGGAGTGCGTGGTGTTCATGGGGGAGGAGGACACCGTCCGCCAGGCCCTCAACGTCTATCGCATGCGCCTGCTGGGGGCGGAGGTGATCCCGGTCAAAACGGGCACCGCCACCCTGAAGGACGCGGTGTCCGAGGCCATGCGGGAGTGGACGTCCCGCATTTCCGACACCCACTACTGCCTGGGCTCGGTGATGGGCCCCCACCCCTTCCCCGTCATCGTCCGGGACTTCCAGGCGGTCATCTCCCGGGAGATCAAGGAGCAGCTCATGGAAAAGGAGGGACGGCTCCCCGACGCGGTGCTCGCCTGCGTGGGGGGCGGCTCCAACGCCATCGGCAGCTTCTACCACTTCATCGGCGACCCCCAGGTGCGGCTCATCGGCTGCGAGGCGGCGGGCCGGGGGGTGGATGCCCCGGAGACGGCGGCCACCATCGCCACCGGCAGACTGGGCATCTTCCACGGCATGAAGTCCTATTTCTGCCAGGATCAGTACGGCCAGATCGCCCCGGTCTACTCCATCTCCGCCGGGCTGGACTACCCGGGCATCGGACCTGAGCATGCTCACCTCCACGACACCGGCCGGGCCGAATATGTCCCCGTCACCGACGAGGAGGCGGTGGACGCCTTTGAATACCTGGCCCGGACCGAGGGGATCATCCCCGCCATCGAGTCGGCCCACGCGGTGGCCTATGCCAAAAAGCTGGCCCCCGCCATGGGTAAGGACCAGATCGTTGTTATCACCATTTCCGGCCGGGGCGACAAGGACTGCGCCGCCATCGCCCGGTACAGAGGGGAGGACCTCCATGAGTAAGATCGCGCAGGCCTTTGCCCGGGGCAAGGCCTTTATTCCCTTCATCACCTGCGGCGACCCCGACCTGGAGACCACCGCCGCCGCCGTCCGGGCCGCCGCGGAGAACGGAGCCGACCTCATCGAGCTGGGCATCCCTTTCTCCGACCCCACCGCCGAGGGCCCCGTCATCCAGGGGGCCAACCTCCGGGCCCTGCGGGGAGGCGTCACCACCGACAAGATCTTCACGTTTGTGGAGGAACTGCGCCGGGATGTGACGGTGCCCATGGTCTTTATGACCTACGCCAACGTGGTGTTCTCCTACGGGGCGGAGCCCTTCATCGCCGCCTGCCGGGACATCGGGATGGACGGGCTCATCCTGCCCGACCTGCCCTTTGAGGAAAAGGAAGAATTTCTGCCCCTGTGCAGGAAATACGGGGTGGACCTCATCTCCCTCATCGCCCCCACCTCGGAGGACCGCATCTCCATGATCGCAAAGGAGGCCGAGGGCTTCCTCTACGTGGTCTCCTCCCTGGGCGTGACCGGCACCCGGAGCGAGATCACCACCGACCTTGCCTCCATCCTGGCGGTGGTGCGGGAGCACACAAAGATACCGGCCGCCATCGGCTTCGGCATCTCCACCCCGGAGCAGGCGAAGCACATGGCGGAGCTTGCCGACGGCGTCATCGTGGGCTCGGCCATCATCAAGCTGCTGGCCCAATACGGCAGAGAGGCTCCCCGGCACATCGGCGCGTATGTAAAGGCCATGAAGGACGCCATCCGCTAGCGCGGATGGCCGAAAGGGCATGGATGCGGCAGGCGCCGTTCTCGACGCACGCCGTCCGTTTCATGGCTTTCCCCCATATGCCGATGGTTTTTTCCAAAAAGAACCCTGCGAAATGGAAAAAACACTTGACAGCCCCCTCTTTTTCGAGTATACTATCATCCGTGTTCAAAGACAGCAGGTGGCGCAAGCCATAAATCCTGCCGAGAATGCAGCCACAACGGAATGAGTTTCTTTGTGCTGCTTTCGCTGCTTTGAATGCGAAAGCAGCTTTTTTGTTGCGTGACTGCATCGGAAAAGTTGAACCAAATCCAACGGA
>DXDV01000045.1 GCA_019115345.1 Candidatus Intestinimonas stercorigallinarum
CGTCTGCCGGCGGCAGAGATTTCCCCAACGGCTGCCTCTTCCGGTTTAAGGAAGTTCTTCTTGACAAATATGCGTCTGATATTGTAGTATAACAAAAGTGATTTATTGTGCCGGTGTGGCGCAGAGGCAGAACGGTTCCCTCGCGATCGGCAGGCCGCGGGCTGCCGCCAAGGACAGCAAGAGCGCATCCCCAAACGTCAATATGCTGGAATAGCTCAGTCGGTAGAGCAGCTGATTCGTAATCAGCAGGTCGCGTGTTCAAGTCACGTTTCCAGCTCCACGTCGGAGCAAAGTCCGCTTTGCTCCGACGTCTTTTTATGCCCATGGCAAAAAAGACGTCATCCGCCCGCTCCCTTGCTCCTCCTTTCCAAATCACGACCGCTGCGCTGGGTCGTGATTTGGGGCCGCCCTGCGGGCGGCTTTTTTCGCAGGCCGCAAAATATCGATTTTAAATCTGTATGGAAACCGGTAAGCCAGACAAAAGCCCGGCAAATTCTCAGATTTCGAGAGTGATTCTGAGTCTCTTGGGTGGTATTCTCACCGGCGTATCGGTAGAATGAGGGCGAACAGAACAGGCAAACCACCGACTACCCAAGAGGAGGAGCACAATGGAAAAGAAAACAATTGGCGGTTTTATTGCCGCTTTACGAAAAGCAAACGGCATGACGCAAAAGGAATTGGCGGACCTGTTAAATGTCTCCGATAAGACGGTCAGCCGTTGGGAGCGGGACGATGGCGCACCCGACCTTTCGGCCATTCCGGTCATTGCGGAGATTTTTGGCGTCACCTGTGACGAACTGCTGCGGGGTGAGCGGAAGTCCCCATCAGAGCGGATGGAGCAGCCGGAGGAAAACACTTCGACGCCCAAGGGCGAGAAACAGCTCCAACGGCTCCTGAAGGCTACCTTGTCCCAATATGAAAGCCGCACCTACATCGCAATGGGCATCTCCGCCGTTGGCCTGACTGCGGCGATGATCGGCAACCTTGCCTTTTTGCGGGCGGTACTGGGCTTCCTGCTGGGGGCTATCTTCTTCATTGTCAGCATCGTCTGCCAGGGTGTGTTTGTCCGTCAGGCGTTTTTCCGGGTGGAGGACGCGGAGATCGACAAAAGCGAATTGTCCGCTTTCAAACGGCGGGTCATTGAACTTGCGGAGCGTTCCCTGGGTCTGACAGTTGGGATGATCGGCTTCACCTTCCCTTTGATTTTGGCGGATGCCTATGTGGGCTTGAGCCTGGATAATATGCTGCTGTTCGCCATTCCCGGGGCGGCGCTGTTTCTTGCCATCTTTGCGGTGGTCTGCTATTTCCTCAATGCGTCTTTCTTGAAAAAGGGAGTTTACTCCCTATCTTCCAAGGACGAGGCGATTTATTGGAGCAACCACAAGCGCAAGCGCAGCTGTGCGACCGGACTTGCGGCGGCGCTGGTCGTGACATTACTGTTCCATGTCTTTGGCGGCGAAATGCTCTGGAGCGCATCCGCTCTGGTCAAGGGGACCACATTTCACGATTACGAGAGCTTTGTGGCCTACATGGAGCAGGATGTCCCCCATGATTCTAAATGGGACGGCTGGTACGCGCCTGCCGAGGAGCAGGTCGCCCCATCGGAGGGGACAATCTTTGATGCCGATGGCAACCCGATCCTCAGCGACGAGGCGCGTACTGAAACGCTGGAGGATGCCAACGGGGATGTGGTCTGTACCTATGTCCATCGCAATTTAGAGGTTACCTCTGTGAGCTATTCCCCGAAGGACGGAACGGTGCTGCCCATCACCACCCGCACCGACGAGGATTGGCTGGAGGCCACAAGTCTTTCCAATCTCATTACCACAATCTATTGTGTTCTGTACCCGGTTGAGGTGCTGGCGGCATTCCTGATTTATTTCCGTAAGCGGGCGAAGTAAAAAGACAGCTCATGATATGGCCTGGCCATTCCAGCTCTCGATTTCAAACTCATCGTCCTCCTGGCAGAGGATCTGGAGGACGGATTTGTCGCTGGAGATGTCGCTCGCATTCAGGCTGTTGCCGAAGTAGACAAAGGTGCTGCTGGTTTCGTTCAGATTCAGCGAGGCGATGTCGATGTCGATGTTGTTCCCTCGCTCGCAGTCCAGGACCTGCAGGTTGGAATTGCTGCCGCTCAAATCCAGGTCCGTGAGGGCGCAGTTCTGGCAGTACAGCTCGGTCAGACTGGTGCAGCCGGACACGTCCAGGTTGGTGAGCTGATTGCTCTGGCAGTACAGAGTGGTCAGCGCTTTGTTTTGGGATACGTTCAGCCGAGTCAGCTGATTGCCGTCGCAGTACAGTTCCTCCAAATTGGTATTGTACTGTACATTCAGTTTGGCCAGCTGGTTGGACGCGGCATTGAGAACCGTTAGGGCTGTGTTCCCGGATACATCCAAGTCTTCCACTTGGTTGTGCTCCAGGTTCAGATGGTCGAGAAAGGTGAGGGAGTTCAGGCCGGTAATTCCTGATATTGCGTTGTTGCTGATGTCAAGTTTGGTCAGCGCGGTCAGGCCAGACACATCCAGCTCTCCCGTCAGGCTTCTGCCGCTCAGAGCGAGCTCGGTGATCCGTCGCTCGCCGTCAATGGTGCTCCAGGTGGCAAAGGTCCAGCTGCCCGGGTCGGCCGGGACCTGCAGGCCGTTTTGTTCAAACATGTTGCAGACAGCCATCTTGTCGATATCTGAATAACCGTCGCTGCCCGCCGCAGCCGCGGGCAGCGACAGGGCCAGGGCCAGCAGCAGGCCCAGCAGCAGGCCGCGGCACGCTCCGCCGCGGTTCTTTCTCGATTCCACAGGATCTCCTCCTCCTCAAAATACTTCATTGGGCAGAACGCCCGCCGGTTAAGAACAGTTTACACCCTTTCGGGCCGGGGGGGCAATACGCCGGCCTGAAAAGGCGCAGACAAAAGGGACACACAGCAGCGATCCAGTCAACCGACAATCCGGTTATGAAAAATATCGCTTTGATGGCACCAATGAACAGCACCCCACTTGTTATTCAGTATACCATACTGTCTAACAAATGGGGTGCTGTTCATTGCGGAGTCCTTTTCTTCATCAGAAGCAGACAAATTTACGAAGGGATTTTTGTTGGAGTCTGATATGGATACGGAGGGAGATTCACGGTATAAAGATCGTGGTGCATGAGAAGGTCGAAAACCCTCCGTGAGAAGGCGAGCGCGCCACGGGCGGGGGAGCTTGAGGGGGCGGCGTCGGCTCACAGCTGAAAGGGACCGCCGCCGCAGATATAGCGGATCTGATCCCCCCGGATGGCGCTGACGTCGGCGCACCTGGCGGCACAGCCGCACACCACCAGCACCTGATCGTAGCGCTCCTGAGGCCGGGCGCTCTGGAACTCCGCGTCCGGATACCGCGCCTTCAGCCCCTCTACAAAGGCCACCCGGTCATAGCGGGGATTGCAGCCGCCGCAATACTTGACGCCGATCTTCACGGGAGCTCACCCCGCAGAATGGCCCTGGCCTGGTCCAGCAGCTCCCGGCTCACATTGCTGGTGAGCACCGCGTCCTTCAGCTGGGGCAGCGCCTCCAGCAGGGTGCTCCGGACCAGCTCCTCGCTGGTCAGATCGGCGGAGGGGCAGCCCGCGCACTGCCCGGTGAGCTGAAAATGGTAGACGCCGTCCTCACAGCTCAAGCTGCGGATGTTCCCCCCGTGGAGGGCCAGCACTGGGCGGATGTCCCGCTCCAGGACCTCTTCGATCCGTGCCAGAGTCTCCCGGTCATTTGACATGTCATTTCCTCCTCGCGGCCCGGCCTGAACGATTTTTCGCCTTTCATTATACCCATCCGGCAAATGGGGCGCAAGTGCAAAATCCGCGCTGGGAGCGGAGACCATGGGGTATCATCCGCGTCACGCCTTCATCCTGAACCATGTGCCGGATCGTTTTCAGAATTTTTTAAATGCCTATAAAAAGAATTGACCATATTTTTATGTTTCATGGAGAAAGCTGACGCTCCCTCCTCACGCCATACGCCTCCTTTGCACAGCCTTACCGCCATTTTCCGGCCGGCCGATAGCGCTTTTTACCGGCAATGACCTATGATAATGTCTGCTGAATAAACCGAACATCGGTTGATTCGCGCGGCGGCAGCCGCGCAATTCCATAAAACCGGCTCAAAGGAGCCGGTTTTATGGAATTCAGCCATTGTCACAATGCGTATTTCCACTGGTGCGTTCAAACGCACCAGTGGAAGGTGCAAGGGTTTTGGACGAAATGATCCAAAACGCTTGCACTTGAACAAAGCCATTTGGCCTTGAAAGCCTTGACTTTCAAGGTGTTCGGCTTTGTTCCGTACGCATTATGATAGACAAGGCCAGTGCCGGAAGGCGGGCGGAGCGCATCCGCAGCGCGCCGGACGGCCACATCTCTTGAAAGAGGAAGGTAGAAAGCATGAGGAGAGGATTATACCGTGCCGCCGCCCTGCTCTGCGCGGGCGCGATGCTGACGTCGGCCCTGCCGGCCACCGCCTACGCAGCCTCCGGAGACCCGACGGTCACCGGGCAGGACGGACTGGTGCTGGGCCACGAGAGCGTTCTGACCCTGGATCTGGGAGATCCGTCTTTCAACGGTGAAAAGACCGTGACCCTCTGCGGCTATATGGCGGCCCTCCCGGAGGACTATGCGCAGGAGGGCCTGGTGCTCCGCCTGGACGGCCTGACGGGCACGGACGGGGAAAATGGGACCTGGGAGAACCTGGCTAACCCGGGGGAGACCATATCGATCAACCGGGAGGACAAGGAGGAAGGCGAGGGGACGAACCTTTTCCAGGATAACGGCCTCTGGCTGGACAACAGCAAGATCTACCTGCCTGCCAGCGTGGCGGAGGCCGTCAACGGCGCGGCGTATACCGTGGAGTACTTTGTGGACAAAGAGGGATACAGCGGCTATGAGACCGCCTACTCCCCCCTGCTGACGGTGGACGAGTCCGGGGACTCCTGGAGCATCTTCACCCGTACCGCCGGGGAGACCATGGAGCTCAAGCAGGGCTCCAACCAGACCCGCCTGAAGATCCCCTTTGACGACAGCCTGGGGGCCCCGGCCGCGGTGGTGTACACCACGGAGGAGGGGATCTGGTATCTGAACGGCCAGGAGAAGGCCAGCTTCACCCCCGAAGGACCGGCGAGTGCGGAGCAGGTGATCCTGGGCGGCCGGCTGGGAGGGGAGAACTACCAGACCCAGGCCCAGTATTACAGCGTCCGCATCTATGACCGGGCCCTGAGCCAGGAGGAGCTGGAGGCCAACGCCGCCCTGGACCGCTCCCGCTTCCTGGGGGAGGAACCCGCGGCACCGGACATGACCTTTGACGGCGCGCCGCTGGAGAGCGACGGCGAAACGGAGCTGACCCTGAACTTTACAGACGGCGCGGCCCAGCTGGCGGTGGTCAGCGGGGAGCTGGGCGGCCAGGCCGTGACGCTGGAGGTGGACGGCCAGTCCATCCAGCTGGAGCTCCAGACCAAGAGCGTTCTGGACGCGGCGGCTGACCAGACGCCCGGCTCCCTGGAGGTGACCGTGGCCGCCAGCGCCACCGACAACGACATCCGCGCCGCCCTGGCGGAGCTGGTGGAGGAGGCCCTGGAGGGCTCCCCCTTCCTGGAGGAGGGCGGCTCCGTGCAGGTCAGCGGCAGCGAGGCGGAGGGCTTCCAGGCCGCGCTGGAGCTGGACGGCGAGACCGCCCGCAAGGACCTGGAGGTCACCGTGAGGCGGGAGGATGCCACCGCCGCGGACGCCCTGGCCCCCTACTTCCAGAAAGTGATGCAGGGGACCTTCTCCTTCGAGAGCGCGGAGGCTGTGACCGCCGAGGCCATCACGGCGCAGGCGGCTGCCATGCTGGCGGACGATACGGTGACCGCCGAAGCCGCCTGGGACGAGGAGGCGTCCTGCTGGCAGCTCACCCTGAGCCAAGGCGAAAACTCCGCCCAGATGCCCCTCTATATCAACAGCGAGGTGGAATTTACCTTTGACGACCCCTCCCTCATGAACTATACCACCACCCGCCTGGCGGCGGGGGACACCGCCTACATCTCCGGCGGCGCCCTCCACCTCTCCGGCACCGCCAACAACACCTATGAAAACGTGGTGCTCCCCGTCTGGCACTTCGGCGACGGCGACGTGTGCTTCGAGGCGGAGCTCCGCATGACCAGCGCGGTGAACACCGGCCGCTGGATGGCCCTCTCCTACGGCGTGCGGCCCAACTCCGCCGGCATAGCGGACGCCTACACCTTCCGCCAGATGGCGGTGCGCCAGGACGCCACCCTCAACAACGGCGTGGAATTCGCCCAGCGCACCGATGGGGAGAGCCACGGCTGGAGCGTCACCCACACCGCCTCCTATTCGGAGACCATCGACCCCGACAAGACCTATAAGCTCACGGTGGTCTACCGGGACGGCAACCTCTACGAGTACATCAACGACCAGCTTCTGATCCGGGCCGAGGACGTGCCGGCCGAGCAGCTCAGCGGCAAGATCGCCTTCACCATGGACCGGCTCACCGCCGAGATGAGCAGCCTGCGGGTGACCTACGACCTCCCCGACCTGCCCACCGAGCTGCCCCTGACCGAAAACGGCTACGACACCGTGGTCTATGAGCCGGAGACCGGTCTGGTCATGTCCCCCACCCTGGTGTCCACCGAGGAGACCCCCGCCGCCGAGGAGGCCGCCGCCGGCCGCCGCCCCGCCACCCTGGTGCGCGCCCTGCGCGAGGACCTGACGGTGGAGGATGACGGCGAGACCGTGTCCCTGGCCGAGTACCTGGATCGGCTGGACAAGAAGGTCCTGCCCGGCCTGCGGATCGACGACATGGCCACAGCCGAGGCCTTCGCCGCGTATGTGGAGGAGAATGGCATCGTGGACGTCAACGTCATCTCCGCCGACGGCGGGGTGCTCAAGGCCGCCTGCGCCGGTCAGGCCGGCATCCGCGGCATGCTGGACTTTACCGGCAGTATGCCGGAGGACACCATCGACGTGGTCTTTGCCACCAACCGCAGCAACGCCCGGGTGGCCATCCTCCCCGTAGAGGCCGCCACCCAGGACACCGTGGCCTATATCCAGGCCCGGGCCGTCACCGTCTGGGTAGCGACCGACAGCGCCCGCCTCCATCAGGCCATCCTCTCCGGCGCCGACGGACTGGTGGTGGAGGACTCCGCCGCCGCCCTGGACGCGGTGGAGTCCTACCCGGCCGATGAGCCGGTATACACCCGCAGGACCGTGGTGGTGGCCCACCGCGGCTTCCACCAGGAAGCCCCCGAGAACAGCGAGCGGGCGGCCATGCTGGCCGTGGAGGCCGGCGCGGACGCCATCGAGTGCGACGTCTACCTCTCCGCCGACGGCGAAATTATGATCAACCACGACGATACCACCAAACGCCTGATGGACCAGAACCTGACGGTGGCGGAGTCCACCAAGGAGCAGCTCCAGGCCCTGACCTTCACCGGTGAAACCGCCCAGGAGGGAGACAAGATGCCCACTCTGGAGGAGCTCTTCATCGCCGCGGACGAGGCCGACCCCGACGACGACGTCATCCACGTCATTGAGATCAAGCACACGGCTGAGGCCCTCATTGAGCCCCTGGCCGAGGCCATCTACGACGCCGGCATGGAGGACCGGGTGGTGTTCATCTCCTTCTCCGACGACCAGCTGCGCCGCATCCGGGAGGTCATGCCCGAGATCTCCGTGGGCGAGCTCAACAGCTGCACCCAGAGCGGCGCGGACACGGCCGCCAACCTGGAGGACCTCTTCGGGCAGATCGACCCCCTCAACGCCTTCTACAACTGCAACTACGGCGCCCAGAACCCCGGGCTGGTGGAGGCCGCCCGTCACCGGGGCGTCTACATCCACCCCTGGACGGTCAACGACCAGTCTGTCTTTGAGCAGGAGTACGGCGACGGCTATCACGGCATCACCTCCGACCGGGTGGACTTTGCCACCGACTACCTCACCGGCGTGACGGTGGAGGGGGACAGCTTCACCGCGGATACCGGCGTGGAGCACGCCCTGACCATCTCCGCCCAGCGGGAGACCCGCCGCGGCAGCGAGGAGCTGACCGACGCCAAGGTGCTCCAGCTCTCCGGCGTCACCGTCAATCAGACGGAGAACGGCGCCCTCTGGTCCGACCAGGACGGCGAGGCGGTGATCGCCCTGGGGAGCACCGGTACGCTGCCCTTGAGCGGCGATCCCTACACCGTCTACTCCACCCCCGTCACCATTGCCTTCACGGAGGACACGGTGAAGCCCGAGCCGCCCATCGTGCCGGATGACGATGA
>DXDV01000006.1 GCA_019115345.1 Candidatus Intestinimonas stercorigallinarum
CCGCCGCGGGAATAAACCGCTTTGCGGTTTATTCAGCAGACATTATTATAATCGAAGCGCCGTCCCGACGCAAGTGCGAAGGGCGGCTTTGCATTTTGGTCGGAGAGGGCGTATAATAAAAGGCCAAGGAGTGATACCATGAAAACAGGCATCGTGCTGGAGGGCGGCGCCCTCCGGACCATTTTTTCCAGCGGCGTCTGTGACGCCCTGCTGGAGCGGGACCTGCTGCCCGACTATGTCATCGGGGTGTCGGCGGGCATCGCCTACGGCGTGAGCTACGTCTCCCGGCAGAAGGGGCGTAACCTGGAAATCCTGACCAAATACGCCAACGACAAGCGGTACATGGGGATGAAGAATCTGCTGGACCCAGCCAACCGATGCTATTTCGGCCTGCGCTTTACCTATGAGACCATCCCCAACCAACTGGTGCCCTTTGACTACGATACCTTCGCAGCCTATCCCGGGGAGGTGGAGGCGGTGGTGACCAATTTGGAGACGGGGGCGGCGGAGTACCTGCCGGTGCCCCGGCGGGACGACAAGTTCCTGCTCCTCCAGGCCACCTGCGCCATGCCCTTGCTCTTTCCCATCTTCCGGCTCGACGGCATGCCCTGCCTGGACGGCGGCTCCGCCGACGGCATCCCCTATCAGCGGGCCTTCGACATGGGCTGCGACCGGGTGGTGGTGGTCCTCACCCGGGAGCAGAGCTACCGCCGGCAGCCGGAGAAATTTCAGCGGCTCATCGACCTGCGCTACCGCCGCTACCCCAGGTACTGTGAGACCATGCGCACCCGGGCGGAGCGGTACAACGCCTGCCGGGAGGAGCTCTTCCGGCTGGAGAAGGAGGGGAAGGTCCTCCTGATCGCCCCGGAGAACACCCGGGGCTTCTCCCGGGTGGAGCGGGACCAGGGGAAGATCCGGGCCCTGTGGCAGGACGGCTATGACAAGGGCCTGGCCCGCAGCGGGGAGATCGCCGCTTTCTGGGGGCGGTGAGGGCGGAAAAATGTATAAGCCGGCCGCCCTCCGGCGGGGCGCGCCCCGCCATTTGGCACAAAGATTCTCCAAATAAGCGACTTCACCTTGACAGAACGCGGAAAAAGCCGATATACTCAGAATCATCAGTTGTGAACGGAGGCGTTCCACCCGATGAGGGCGGAGCGCCTTCTCTGCTACCCGGACCGCCGCCCGGGAGCCATCATTGAGGAAGGGGAACAGAAGCTATGGCCCACACCAAGGAAGACATCATACGCCGCGTGAAGGAGGAGGACATCGAGTTCATCCGCCTCCAGTTCACCGACATCTTCGGCCAGCTCAAGAACGTGGCCATCACCGCCTCCCAGATCGAAAAGGCGGTCAACAATCAGTGCATGTTCGACGGCTCCTCCATCGAGGGCTTTGTCCGCATCGACGAGTCCGACCAGTACCTCTATCCGGACCTCAAGACTTTCCGTGTCTTTCCCTGGCGGCCCAGCCACGGCAAGGTGGCCCGGCTCATCTGCGACGTCCACAACACCGACGGCTCGCCCTTCGCCGGCGACCCCCGGTATGTCCTCAAGCGTGCCCTCCAGAAGGCCAGGGACATGGGCTTTGACGCCTTCAATGTGGGCCCCGAGGCCGAGTTCTTCCTCTTTCAGACCGACGACGAGGGCAAGCCCACCACCAAGACCAACGACGAGGCGGGTTACTTCGACCTGGGCCCTCTGGACCACGGCGAGTCCACCCGCCGGGAGATCTGCATGGCCCTGGAGGCCATGAAGTTCGAGATCGAGGCCAGCCACCACGAGTGCGCCCAGGGCCAGCACGAGATCGACTTCAAGTATGAGGAGGCTCTCCACGCCGCCGACAACATCATGACCTTCAAGCTGGCCGTCAAGACCCTGGCCCAGAAGAACGGTCTCCACGCCACCTTCATGCCCAAGCCCATCTTTGGGGTGGCCGGCTCCGGCATGCACACCAACATGTCCCTCTTCCGGGACGGGAAGAACGCCTTCTACGATCCCAACGGGGAGCGGGGCCTCTCCAAGGAGGCGTACAGCTTCATCGCCGGCCTCCTCCACCACGTGAAGGGCTTTGCCGCCGTCACCAACCCCCTGGTGAACTCCTACAAGCGGCTGGTGCCCGGCTATGAGGCCCCCTGCTACCTGGCCTGGTCGGCCTCCAACCGCTCCGCCCTCATCCGCATCCCCGCCTCCCGGGGCCAGTCCACCCGGGTGGAGCTCCGCTCTCCCGACCCCTCCTGCAACCCCTATCTGGCCTTTGCCGTCTGTCTGGCCGCCGGTCTGGACGGCATCGAGAAGGGGATGACGCCCCCCGCCGAGATCACCGAGAACATCTACGCCATGGACGACGCCGCCCGGGCCGCCCGGGGAATCACCTCCCTGCCCGGCTCCCTGGAGGAGGCCATCCGGGAGCTGGAGAACGACCAGCTCATCCTGGACACCCTGGGGGAGCACGTGGCCGCCAATTACCTGGAGGGCAAGAAGAAGGAATGGGAGGAGTATCGCACCAGAGTCTCCTCCTGGGAGCGGGAGAAGTATATCATCAACTACTGAGCCGGAGGGCGTCCGGCGGGGAAGGAGTGAGCGCGCTTGAAACGGGAAGCCGTCATTGTGGCCTTTGAAAGCGACAAGAGCCGGGAGCGGATCCGGGACATCCTGGAGAGCGGCGGCGTGGCCGAGTGCATCCAGTGCCGCTCCGCCGCCGAGGTCAAGCGGATGGTGAACCGCCACGGAGTCAGTCTGGTGGTGTGCGGCTTCAAGCTGCCCGACCAGTCCGCCGAGGCCCTCTTCGACGACCTGCCCCTCTCCTGCGCCATGCTGCTGGTGGCGCCACAGAGCATGCTGGAGCTGTGCGGCAGCGAGGATATTTTCCGCCTGGCCGCTCCGGTCTCCCGGGGCGACCTCACCGGCTCGGTGCGGATGCTCCTCCAGATGGGCCACCGGATGGAGCGCTTCGTCCGGCCCCGGCGGAACCGGGAGGAGGAGCACCTCATCCGGGAGGCCAAGGCCCTGCTCATGGACCGCAACGCCATGACCGAGGAGCAGGCCCACCGCTTTTTGCAGAAGCGGAGCATGGACTCCGGGCTCAGCCTGGTCCAGGTGGCCCGCCTGGTCTTAGACGGCTGAACATGGCATACACATAGTCAGAGGAAGCCGCCCCCACGGGGCGGGACAGGAGGCTCTGACCATGCGTTTTACCAAGCTGCAGGCGCTGGGCAACGATTTCATCTGTTTGGACGCCACCGCGTCGCCCCTGCCGGAGGACCTTCCGGCGCTGGCCCGGGCCATGACCCACCGGCGGCTGGGGGTGGGGGGAGACGGACTGCTGTGCGTGCTCCCCGGCGATGGCCGGGGACTGAGGATGGTCCTCTACAACGCCGACGGCTCCCGGGCCGCCATGTGCGGCAACGGCCTGCGCTGCCTGGCCGTCTACGCCTGGGCGGAGGGGCTGGCGGACCCGGCCCTCCCCCTGACGGTGGAGACCGACGCCGGAAGGCGCACCCTCACCGCCGTCCCCGGCGGCGTCCGGGCGGACATGGGCCGGCCGGTCCTGTCCCCTCCGATGGAGCTGGAGGCCGGCGGGGACCGCCTTCGGCTCTGGCCGGTGTCCATGGGCAACCCCCACGCCGTGCTCTTCACCGGAGCGCCGGAGGAGTCGCCACTGGAGCGGCTGGGGCCCGCCCTGGAGGGCCACCCCGCCTTTCCGGGGGGCGTCAATGTGGAGGTCGTGGAGGTCCTCGCTCCGGACCGGCTGCGCCTGCGGGTGTGGGAGCGGGGCTGCGGGGAGACCCCGGCCTGCGGCACCGGGGCCTGCGCCGCCTTCGCCGCGGCGGTCCGGACCGGACGGGCGGCCAGACGGGGCCGGGTGGAGCTCCCCGGCGGCGTTCTTGCCCTCTCCTGGCCGGAGGAGGACGGCCCCATTGCATTGGAAGGACCCGCGGCCATCGTCTTTGCGGGCGAGTGGCCGGGATAACACAAAGGAGGTAACGACGTGCGCGTCAACGAAAATTTTGCCAAGCTGCCCGGCAGCTATCTCTTTTCCGAAATTGCCCGGAGGGTATCGGTTTACAGCGGGGAGCACCCCCAGGCCGACCTCATCCGCCTGGGCATCGGCGATGTGACCCTGCCCCTGGTCCCGGCGGTGCTGGAGGCCATGCACCGGGCGGTGGATGAGCAGGGGAAGGCGGAGACCTTCCGGGGCTACGGCCCGGAGCAGGGCTGGCCTTTCCTCCGGGAGGCCATGGCCAAGTTTGATTTCCAGGCCCGGGGGGTGGACATCGCCCCCGAGGAGATCTTCATCAGCGACGGCGCCAAGAGCGACTGCGGCAACATCGTGGACCTCTTCGGCAGCGGAAACCGGGTGGCGGTGTGCGACCCGGTGTACCCGGTGTACGTGGACTCCAACGCCATGGCCGGCCGGGCGGGGGAGTACGACGCCGAGAGCGGCCGGTGGACGGGGCTCACCTACATGCCCTGCACGGCGGAGACCGGCTTCCTGCCCCAGATTCCCCGGGAAAAGGTGGACCTCATCTACCTGTGCTTCCCCAACAACCCCACCGGCGGCGTGGCCGGCCGGGCGGAGCTCCAGACCTGGGTGGACTATGCCAACGACTGCGGGGCGGTGATCCTCTTTGACGCCGCCTATGAGGCCTTCATCACCCAGTCCGACATCCCCCACTCCATCTTCGAGATCCCCGGCGCCAAGACCTGCGCCATCGAGTTCCGCTCCTTCTCCAAGACCGCCGGCTTCACCGGCACCCGGTGCGCCGCCACCATCATCCCCAAGGAGCTGGTGCGGGACGGCATGAGCCTGCGGGACATGTGGAACCGCCGCCAGTGCACCAAGTTCAACGGCGCGCCCTACATCGTGCAGCGGGGCGCCGAGGCCACCTACACCCAGGAGGGCCGGGCCCAGGTGATGGCCAACGTGGCCTATTACCTCAAGAATGCCGGCGTCATCCGGGAGGGCCTGGCCGCCGCCGGGCTCACCGTCTCCGGCGGCGTGGACTCCCCCTATGTCTGGGTCAAGACCCCGGCGGGGATGGGCTCCTGGGCCTTCTTCGACACCCTCCTCCATGAGGCCAACGTGGTCACCACCCCCGGCGCCGGCTTCGGCCCCAGCGGGGAGGGGTATATCCGCCTCACCGGCTTCGGCGTCGCCGAGGCCACAGTCCAGGCGGTGGAGCGTATTCGCAAGATCC
>DXDV01000046.1 GCA_019115345.1 Candidatus Intestinimonas stercorigallinarum
AGCGGCTCCTCTTGAGACGTTTTATGGAATTGCGCGGCCCTTGCCGCGCGAATCAACCGCTTTGCGGTTGATTCAGCAGACATTATTATACATCATTCGGGCTTCCTTGACAATGCCAAAGGGCCAGGCAAGTTTCCACAGCCTGTGGAATATACTCTCCGGGAAGGGAGGTGTTCCCTTGATGTGGGACCCCACGTCGGTGCGCCGGGGGACGCTGCTCCTCACCGCCTCCGGCCTTGTCAACCAGCTTTTGGGCTTCGTCTACCGCATCCTCCTCTCCCGGCTGGTGGGGGCGGAGGTGATGGGGCTCTACCAGCTGGTGATGCCGGTCTTTTCCGTGCTGCTGTCGGTGACCGCCGTGGGGCTGACGGCGGCGGTGGCCAACCTGACCGCCCAGTACCGGGCCCTGGGCCGGGAGGGGGCGGCGGAGCAGGTGCTCCGACGGTGCCTGGTCCTGCTGGTATGCCTGCTGGCCCTGCCCGCCCTGGCCCTCGTCCTCCTCTCCGACCCCATCTCGGTCTACATCCTGGGGGACGCCCGCACCCGCCTGGGCCTGCTGCTGCTGCCCCCCTGCGTCCTCCTCACCGGGGTGGAGAACCTCCACAAGCACGCCTTTTACGGCGCCGGACTGGTGCGCCCCCCCGCCCTCTCCGAGGTGCTGGAGCAGGTGGTCCGCACCGCCGCCGTGCTGGGGCTCCTCCTCCTCTTCCTGCCCCAGAGCCCGGAGGGGGCGGTGGGGCTCATCGTGGCGGGCATGGTGATCTGCGAGGTGTGCTCGGCCTGCACCCTCACCCTCCTCTGGCGCCGCCGCCGGGGGCGGGGAGGCTCCCTCGAGCCGGGGAAGGTCCTGGACCGGCGCATCGCCCAGGTGGCCCTGCCGGTGGCCTGTACCGCCCTGCTGGGCAACCTGATGGGCTCGGCCTGCGCCATCCTCATCCCCCAGAAGCTGGTGGAGGGTGGGATGGAGGTCTCCCAGGCCGTCTCCGCCTTCGGCGTCATGTTCGGCATGTCCCTGCCCATGCTGGGCCTGCCCACCGCCTTCATCTCCGCCCTGGGGCTGGTCCTCATGCCCAGGCTGGCCCAGCAGGCCGCCCTGGGCCGGTGGGGAGAGGTGCGGCGGCTCACCTCGTCGGCCATGCTGGCCGCCTCGGTGCTCATGCTCCCCGCCATGGCCCTGATGGCGGTGCTGGGGCCGGAGCTAGCCGTCCGCTTCTTCCGGGAGCCGTCCGCCGGGGACTACCTTCTCCCCCTGGCGGGGACGGTGGTCCTCTCCTGCTGGCGGTCCGTCCTCGCCTGCGCCCTCAACGGGGCGGGACGACAGGCCGCCGCCGCCCGCAACGCCCTCATTGCCGGGGCGGTGGAGCTGGCCGTCACCGCCCTCACGGTGGGCCTCCCCGGCGTGGGGCTGAAGGGCTACGTGGCCGCCGCCCTGCTCAGCGAGGGGCTGGGGGTGGGGCTCAACCTCCTCTCCCTGTGCCGGGCCTCCGGCCTCAGGCCGGACCCCTTCCGCTGGGTGGCCGCCCCCGGCCTGGCCGCCCTCCTCATGGGCCTGGATGTGAACCTCCTCTCCCGGGTGCTCCAGGACCAGGGCCTTTCCCCGGCGGGGCGGTGGGCGGTCTGCCTCCTCTTCGGCCTGATCCTCTACCTGGCCGCCCTGAGCGCCATGGGGCTCTCCCCCCGGAGCCTGCTGGGTCTGGAGAAAAAGGGAGTATGCCGCCGGGGAAAGATGTGGTAAACTAAGGATACCGACAAAAAGGAGATGGGACCATGAAGGCACTGGTAACGGGGGCCAGCTCGGGCATCGGGCGGGAGATCGCCCGGGAGCTGGCCCGGCGGGGGTACGACCTCATCCTGACGGCCCGGCGGGCCGACCGGCTGCGGGAGCTGGCGGCGGAGCTGCCGGTGGCGGTGGAGGTGCTCCCCGCCGACCTCACCGACCGGGCCCAGGTGACAGACCTGTGGGAGCGGGTGAAGGACCAGGACATCGACATTCTGGTGAACAACGCCGGGCGGGGGCTCTTCGGCCCCTTCGACGAGACCGACCTGGACACCGAGCTGGAGATGCTGGAGGTCAACATCGTGGCCCTCCACACCCTCACCAAGCGGTTCCTGCCCAAGCTGAAGGCCAGGGGGACGGGGCGCATCCTGAACGTCGCCTCCTCGGCGGCCTTCCTGCCGGGGCCCCTCCTCTCCTCCTACTACGCCTCCAAGGCTTATGTCCTCCGGCTCTCCGAGGCGGTGGCCGAGGAGCTGCGCCGGTCGGGGAGCCGCGTGACCATCAGCGTCCTCTGTCCCGGGCCGGTGCCCACCGAGTTCGACCAGGTGGCCGACGTGCGCTTCTCCATCCCCGGCAGCGACTGCAAGGCGGTGGCCCGGCTGGCGGTGGAGGGGACGCTCCAGGGGAAGCTCCTCATCCTCCCCGGCGTCCGGATGAAGGCGGTCCACTTCTTCCAGCGGTTCGTGCCCGACAAGGTGCTCTCCCGGCTGTGCTGGCGGGTCCAGCGGCGGAAGGGCGGGCTGGAGCAATAAAAATACAAATGCCCGCTGTCCAAAAGACAGCGGGCATTTGTCATAACAATTCCCGGAGAAGCGGCTCAAATTGGACGCCCTCCAGCACGGGGGTACCGGCGGCCAGGGTTTGGGAGACGGTCTTCTGGATGAAGTCCACGGCGTTGGCGGTGGACTCGGACAGGGTCTCCCCCCGGAGAAGGCTGCCCAGCAGCACGGCGGCGAAAAGGTCGCCGGTGCCGAAGAACTGTCCCGGCTCCTGCCGGGCCATGGCGAAGTGGATCTTGCCGCTGCGGTTGTCCAGGCAGCCGGCGCCCAAAGCCTTGGGGGCCAGGCTGACGCCAGTGATGACCACAGAGCGCTTCCCGTCCAGGGAGAGGCGGCGGAGCCATGCCTCGATGCCGGCCTGGCTGGTGGGGATGCGGTCGAAGGGCTCCCCCAGCAGGAGGGCGGCCTCGGTGAGGTTGGGGGTGATGAGATCGGCCTCGGCGGCCAGCCGGGCCATCTCCCGGCACATCTCCGGGGTGTAGGTGCGGTAGACCCGGCCATGGTCTCCCATGACGGGGTCGATGAGGACCAGGGTCTCCCGCCTCCGGAACTGCTGGATGAGATGGCGGAGGACGTCGATCTGCCGGAGAGAGCCCAGAAAGCCGGAGTAGATGGCGTCGAAGGAGGTGCGGAGAGCCGTCCAGTGGCGGAGGGTCTGCTCCATGTTGTCGGTGAGGTCCTGGAAGGCGGTCTCCTCCGGGATGGGGAAGGCGGTGTGGGCGGAGAGGACCGCCGTGGGCAGGGGGCAGCACTGGGCGCCCATGACCGAGAGGACCGGCAGGATCACCGAGAGCGAGCAGCGGCCCAGCCCCGACAGGTCCTGGACCACGGCGACCTTTGGCGTGCGGTACATACCATCCCTCCTTAAGGCCCCATGCCGGGGCGCTGATCTCTTGTCACCATGATACCACGTTCCGGCACGGGGCGCAATTGACTTTCTTGCGGCTGAATGGTAAAATGTGACCGATACACCGGGGAGGAGGGCATGGATGGCTTCAAAGGACAATAGAGATGACTTCCCGGCAAAGGTCCGGGACCGGATCGCAAAGATGAGCGCCTATCGCTGCTCCAATCCGGCCTGCCGCAGAATGACCATCGGCTCCAGCCAGGACCACAGCAAGGAGGCCTTTTTGGGCGTGGTGTCCCACATCTGCGCGGCGGCGCCGGGAGGCCCCAGATATGACCCCTCCATGTCGCCGGAGGAGCGCGCCGGAGAGGAAAACGGCCTTTTGCTGTGCCGGTACTGCGCGGCGCTGGTGGACGCGGACGAGGAGGCCTACCCGCCCCAGCTCCTGCGGATGTGGCGGGATGCGGCCTATCGCCAGGCGGCGGAGACCCTGACGGCGCCGGCAGACGGCGCCGCTGATTCCCGGTGCTGGAGCGTGGTGCGGCGGCTGGTCCGGGCATGCCTTTGTACCTACCAAACCCAGGGAAAGGTCTCCGACGAGGCCAACTTCCGCAGCAGCGCAGGGGTGCTGTACCGGCTGCTCTTTGAGGCGCTGCCCCGGGCGGCGGACATCGATGAGCAATTGGAGCTCTGGTCCCGGACGGTGGGTATGGTCTATTCGGACGTTTTGGAGCCCGCTCGATGCAGGACCTCCCACTATGACCGCAGTTTTCCCCGGCGGTATCGGATTTTGATGGAGGAGTGGGATACCTATTCCGTGTCCCCCCAGGCGCGGAGAGCCCAAATTCTCAACCATATGGAGGAGGAGATTCGGGTGCTGTTTCAGACAGGAGAATGCCTTCTTCCGGAGCGGGCGCCAGCAGGGGGGTGAGCTCCCTCCGATAGCCCCGGAGAAAATTCCAGCGGATGGCGTTTAGGGCGTCTTCGTAGTGCCGGCGGACCTGGTTTCGGGTCAGCTGGGACTGATGCGCCAATGCCTGATAGGTGGTTTGGAAAAAGACCCGGTGGTAGACAATGGTTTGGTCTACCGTCTCCAGCTGGAAGAACGCCTGCCAAAGGTATTGGTCCCGCTCCAGGCGCAGCAGGAGCCAGAGCGGGTCCTGGCACAAGGAGCGCTCGTCCGCCGCACGGTTGAGCAGATACTGATTCCTGCGGTGGGTGTGCTGACGCTCGATGCGGTTGCGGAGGATATTTTTCGCGTAACCCAGGACCAACCAGTGAAACTGACTCAGTCCCTGATAGCGCTCCAGTTGAGCGTGACACCGGGAAAGCGCCTCGTCAGTGATATCCTGATAGTCCCAGGGGCCAAAGACGTGCTGCAAGTCAGCGCGCCGCACCTGTCCCGGGACCCATTCCAGGGCATGCCGGTAGAGGGTGTCCCAGGCCTCCTGATCCCCTGACAGAGCCTGCCGCGCCAGAACATAGGCCCGTTCCCTAGCCGCTATACGCGGCGGGGTGTAGGTGCTGTTCCTGAGCCGCTGCTTGCGCATGGCGTCCACCTCCCCATGAGCTTCCCAATAGATGCTGTTTCAGCATACCACCTGCGCCACCCGGCGTCAAACGAAACTGCCCCCGAGAAAATCAAATATGCGGGCATGATGGAATTGGTAGACATGCGAGATTTAGATGCTGTCACCTCAGTGAAGAAGTTTGCGTAAAAATAGCGGCGGAGTGTTTCTGCTGCTCATATGTGCGGGTATGATGAAATTGGTAAACATGCTGGATTTAGGTGCTGTCACCTCAGTGAAGAATTACTGTTCCATTTCGGGTGCCCGCGATCTTAAAAACTGAATATGCG
>DXDV01000047.1 GCA_019115345.1 Candidatus Intestinimonas stercorigallinarum
CGTCCAGCGCATCATCAAGGCCTACGAGGAGGACGAGCACCGCCGCAAGTCCGAGGAGGGCAAGCGGAAGTGACCGCCGGAGAGGAGAGAGGACCCGTGAGCACGGAGCACAGCATCATCATCGAATCGGAGCTGGAGGAGGATACCGGCCCCTGGGAGGAGCTGCTCAGCCGGGTCATCCCGGCGGCCCTGGAGGCCGAGGGGGTGGCCGTCCCCTGCGAGGTGGACGTGCTCCTCACCGACGACGCGGGCATCCACCAGATCAACCTGGAGCAGCGGCAGGTGGACCGGCCCACCGACGTGCTCAGCTTCCCTATGTTCGAGCTCGTTCCCGGCGAGCCGCCGGCAGACGACGCCGACGCCGACCCGGAGACCGGCCTTCTGCCCCTGGGAGACATGGTGATCTCCCTGGAGCGGGCCAGGGCCCAGGGGGAGGAGTACGGCCACGGCGTCCAGCGGGAGGTGGCCTATCTGGCCGTCCACTCGGTGCTCCACCTGCTGGGCTACGACCATATGGACGAGGGCCCCGAAAAGGCCCGGATGCGAGAACGGGAGGAGGCCATTTTGAACAGACTGGGGATCACCCGCGAGGGCTGAGCCATGTCCCTGCCCTATGAGAAGAAGCGGATCCCGCTGGCCAAACAGCTCCGGAAGGACCAGACGCCGTGGGAGCGGAAGTTGTGGTATGATTTTCTGCGGGCCTGCCCCTGTCGGTTCCAGCGGCAAAAGACCATTGGTCCCTATATCGTGGATTTTTACTGTCACAAGGCCAAACTGGTGGTAGAGCTGGACGGAGGGCATCACATGGAGCCGGAGCGGCAGGATTACGACCGGCGGCGTACCGCCTATCTGGAAGGGCTGGGGCTGCGGGTACTGCGCTTTTCCGACCTGGATGTGTTCCGGAATTTTCCCGGTGTGTGTCAGGTCATTATAGGCTCCCTCCCAGAGGGAGCTGTCAGCGAAGCTGACTGAGGGAGTTACTCCCTCCGGCGCTGCGCGCCACCTCCCTCAGAGAGGGAGGCAATGCTCAAGAAAGTTGAGGATCACCTATGGAAATCAAAAAATCCGGCATGATCTCCATTGTGGGCCGGCCCAATGTGGGCAAGTCCACCCTGACCAACGCCCTGGTGGGGGAGAAGATCGCCATCGTCACCAACAAGCCCCAGACCACCCGGAACCGCATCTGCGCCGTGGTGAACCGTGGGGAGTGCCAGTATGTGTTCATGGACACCCCGGGGCTCCACAAGGCCCGGACCCGGCTGGGGGAGTATATGGTGGGGGTGGTGAAGGAGAGCGTGGCCGATGTGGACGCCGTGCTGCTGCTGGTGGAGCCCATCCCCAACGTGGGCGTCCCCGAGGCCGAGCTCATCGGGCGCATCAAAGCCCTGGGCGTCCCCGCCGTGCTGGTCATCAACAAGATCGACACGGTGGAGAAGGAAAAGCTGCTGGAGGTGATGCAGACCTACCAGGCCGCCCACGACTTCCAGGCCATCGTGCCCATCTCCGCCAAGGAGGGCGACGGGGTGGAAGAGCTGCTGGACCTGCTGGCCGCCTACCTGCCCGAAGGCCCTCAGCTCTTCCCGGAGGACATGGTCACCGACCAGCCCGAGCGGCAGGTGTGCGCCGAGATCATCCGGGAAAAGCTCCTCCTCTGCCTGGACAAGGAGATCCCCCACGGCACCGCCGTGGAACTCACCAAGTTCTCCGAGCGCATCGACAGCGGCATCATCGACATCGACGCCACCATCTTCTGCGAGAAGGCCAGCCACAAGGGCATCATTATTGGTAAAAACGGCGCCATGCTGAAAAAGATCTCCTCCCTGGCCCGGAAGGACATCGAGGCCTTCATGGGCGCCAAGGTCTACCTGGAAACTTGGGTAAAAGTAAAAGAAAACTGGCGTGACAACGTAAACTTTATCCACGACGTGGGTTACCGGGAGGACTGACCGGGTACAGACAGCGTTTGCGGCCAGTTTTCTTGCGCGCGCAAGCGCGCCGCGCCGTCCGGCGCGTCCAAGCGTCCGGGCCCTATGGCCCGGACCTTGCCACAGGGGCAATTCACTTGCCCCGAGGAAGTAAAATAAAACACGGGGTCCCCGCGGAATGGAACATTCCGTGGGGCAAACTGGCGGGATAATCTGAATTTTATCCACGACGTGGGCTACCGGGAGGACTGAACGCAGAATTTACCGGGCATGACCGGTCCCCACATCAGGCAACCTAAGCGCGAAGGGGGCCTGACGGATCGTGAACAGTCAGATGCTTTGGGAGCTCTTTCTGGCCACCGGACTGCCGGAGGCCTATGCCCTCTTCCGCCTGCTCCGGGAGGCGGAAGAAGTCCAAAAGACCGCGTAGGGGCGCGCTCGGCGCCCCTTACATATCAGGTGATGCTATGCACGTTCAGACCCAGGGCCTCGTCCTCCGGGAGACCAACTACAAAGAGGCGGACAAGATCCTCACCGTCCTGACCAAAGAGGGGGGCAAGCGGACGGTGAAGGCCCGGGGCTGCCGCCGGAAAAACAGCCCCCTGGCCGCCTCCGCCCAGCTGCTGGTGTGGTCGGACATGACCCTTTTTGAATACCGGGACAAGCGCACCCTCAACGAGGCCGAGCCCCTGTCGCTCTTCTGGGGGGTGCGCTCCGACGTGGAGAAGCTGGCCCTGGGCTCCTATTTTGCCGAGGCGGCCGAGGCGGTGGCCGAGGAGGGCCGGCCCGACCAGGCCCTTTTGTCCCTGGTGCTCAACTCCCTCTACGCCCTGGACAAGCTGAAAAAGCCCCTCCCCCTGGTGAAGGCGGCCTTTGAGCTCAAGCTCCTCTGCGTGGCGGGGTACGAGCCTCTGCTGGACGCCTGCGCCGTCTGCGGGGCCAAGACGCCGGCGGACCCCCGGCTGGACATCGGGGAGGGGGTGCTCCACTGCGCCGCCTGCGGCCTGGGAGACGGGGCCGGCCGGGCTCTGGACGCCGTCAGCCTGGCCGCCATGCGCCATGTGGTGTACGGCGACCCCAAGCGGCTCTTCTCCTTCCCCATGGACGCCCCGGGCATGGCCAAAATGTCCGCCGCCTGTGAAGATTTTCTGCTCACGCAGCTGGACCGGGGCTTTCGCACCCTGGACTTCTATCACCAGCTCGCCGCCGGGCTCTGACCGGGCGGCGTCCGCCCTCTGCCCGGCTGCTTGAGCCATCGTAAAACCTGCAAGGAGAACATCCATGACCGATCTGTTTGAAAAATCCATCCAGACCCTGGAGCTGCCCCGGGTGCTGGAATTATTGGCCGCCCAGGCGGCCACCGAAGAGGGGAAGGAGCGCTGCCGGTCCCTGCGGCCCAGCGCCGACCCCGACGACGTCCAGCGCCTTCAGAAGGAGACCTCCGCCGCCTGCGCCATGATCGTCCTGAAGGGGACCCCCGCCCTCTCCGGCGTCCGGCCAGTGGCGGCCTCCCTCCAGCGGGCCGACATGGGGGGCGCCCTCAACACCCGGGAGCTGCTGGACATCGCCTCCCTCCTCCGCTGCGCCCGCTCCGCCAAGGAGTACGCCGCCGGGGACCGGGAGCGGACCTGCATCGACCACCTCTTCGCCTCCCTCCAGTCCAACCGCTACCTGGAGGACAAGATCTCCGGCTCCATCCTCTCCGAGGAGGAGATCGCCGACGCCGCCAGCCCCGAGCTGGCCGACATCCGCCGCCACATCCGGGCCTCGGCCTCCAAGGTCCGGGACATCCTTCAAAAGCTCATCTCCTCCTCCCAGGCCAAGTACCTCCAGGAGTCCATCATCACCATGCGCTCCGGCCGGTACGTGGTGCCGGTGAAGTCGGAGTGCAAGAACGAGATCCCCGGCCTGGTCCACGACGTGTCCGGCTCCGGCGGCACCTTCTTCATCGAGCCCATGGCGGTGGTCAAGACCAACAACGAGCTCCGGGAGCTCCAGTCCCGGGAGGAGAAGGA
>DXDV01000001.1 GCA_019115345.1 Candidatus Intestinimonas stercorigallinarum
ACTGGTGCGTCTTAACGCACCAGTGGAAGGCGCAAGGTTTTTGGTCAAAGCCATTTGGCCTTGAAAGCCTTGGCTTTTCAGGCTTTCTGCTTTGTTCCGTACGCATGATGATAGAGGGATGAAACCACAGAGAAGAAAGGAAATCTCACCATGGACTTCAACGGCTGCAAGGACTTTCTCATGGAGACGGCCAAGACCCTCCTGACCGCCGACTCCCCCAGCGGCTTCACCCGCCGGGCGGTGGAGGCGGCGGAGGGCATCGCCCAGGGCCTGGGCTACGCCACCCGCCGCACCAACAAGGGCGGACTGGTCATCCAGGCTCCCGGCCGGGAGCACACCAAAAAGGTGGGCCTGGCCGCCCACATCGACACCCTGGGCCTCATGTGCCGGGCCATCGGCCCCAAGGGGGAACTGATGGTGACCAGGATCGGCGGTCCCATCCTGCCCACCCTGGACGGAGAGTACTGCACCATCTATACCCGGGACGGCCGGACCTACACCGGCACCATCCTCTCCCTCTCCCCCGCCGCCCACGTCTTTGACGACGCGGCCACCCGCCCCCGGGATGAGCAGAACATGTATGTCCGGGTGGATGAGAAGGTCTCCTCCGCCGGGGATGTCCGGGCCCTGGGCATCGAGGTGGGGGACTACATCTGCTTCGACCCCAAGACCACCGTCACCCCCAGCGGCTACCTGAAGTCCCGGTTCATCGACGACAAGGGGAGCGCCGCCTGCCTGCTCACCCTCCTCAAGCTCATGGCCGACAGCGGGGTCCGGCCCCGATACGACACCGAGCTTTACTTTACCGTCTATGAGGAGGTGGGCCACGGCGGGGCCACCATCCCCCAGGACCTCAGCGAGCTGCTGGCGGTGGACATGGGCTGCGTGGGGCTGGACCTCACCTGCACCGAGCATCAGGTCTCCATCTGCGCCAAGGACTCCGCCGGCCCCTACGACTACGACATGGTGAGCCGCCTGGTGGCCCTGGCCAAGGAGCACGGCCTGGACTACGCCGTGGACGTCTACCCCCACTATTCCTCCGACGTGGCGGTGTCCTGGAAGGCGGGCAGCGACGCCAAGGCCGCCCTCATCGGCCCCGGCGTCCAGGCCTCCCACGGCATGGAGCGCACCCACTGGGACGGCCTGCGGGAGACCATCCGCCTGGTGGCCCTCTACCTGGACTGCGCCTGAGGACGGCTGGGGGACCCAAGCCGCCGCCCGCCCTTGTAACGATCATGAAAGGGGTGCTCACGATGGAACTGGATACGCTCTGGAGCCAGGCCGGGGCGGCGGCGTGGGGGACCTGCGCCTACGCCGACCTGCTGCCCCGCATGAATGAGCATGCTCAGGCCAGGGCGGAGGAGCTCTGCCCCGCCCCCGCCGGGGTGTTTGTGGCCGCCTTTCCCTACTACGCCGGGGAAGGCCCCGGCAACCTGTGCCGGTACGCCCGGGGGGAGGACTACCACACCGCCCTGTCCCGGCGGCTGGCTCCCGTCTGCGCCGGGCTGGAGGCGGCCTATCCCTTCCACAAATTTGTCTCCCTTGTGGACAACTCCCCCCTGCCGGAGGGGGAGGCCGCCGCTCTGGCCGGGCTGGGGCTCCGGGGGAAAAACGGCCTGGTCATCCTGCCCCCCTGGGGAAGCTGGCTCTTCCTGGCCACCGTCCTCACCGACCTGCCCCTCCCCTCGGCCCCCGTCCCGGCTCCGGACTGCGTAAACTGCGGGGCCTGCGTGGAGGCCTGTCCCGGGAAAGCCCTGGGGCCCAACGGCTTCGACATTTCCAGATGCCTCTCCGAGCTCACCCAGCGCAAGGGGGAGCTGACGGAGGAGCAGACCGAGCTCCTCCGCCGCCACGACCTGGTCTGGGGCTGCGACGTCTGCCAGACCGTCTGCCCCTACAACCGGGAGGTCCCCGATACCCCCCTCCCCGAGTTTCGGGACGGGCTGCTTTCCACACTGACGGAGGAGGATGTGGAAAACTTCACCCGGCGGCAGTTCGAGGCCGCCTTTCCCCACCGGGCCTTCACCTGGCGGGGCCCCGGCGTGCTGGAGCGGAACCTGAAGCTGAAAGAGGAGAAATAAAAGAGCGGCGGCTTTGGACTCTCGTCCAAAGCCGCCGCTTTTTCTTATGTCAGCCGCCCCATACCGTGCAGAAAGAGGACCAGTCCCACGCCGCAGGCGGCCGCCCCCAGCAGGAGGGCCCAGCCGGCGCCCAGGTCGGCGGCGGAGCCGAAGGCGGGGTTCAGGGCCGCCGCCGTCAGCTCCATGACCATGGCGTTGCAGGAGAGCTGGGCGGCGGCGCCCCCCGGAGGGGCGGCGGCGTTCTGGAGGTCCAGGGAGACCGGTTCGAAGAGGGCCCCCGCCGCCCGGAGCCCCATGATCCCCAGCACCGACGCCCCGGGCAGGGGAAGGAGGGCCATCATAAGGCACAGGGCGGCGCTGCCCCCCAGCAGCAAAAGGACGCCGCCCCGCCTGCCCAGCCTGCCGGTGAGCCGGTGGGACCGGACCCCCGCCAGGGCGGCCAGGGTGACCAGGAGATAGAGGAGGCCGAACCACCGGAGGGGGATGCCGGAGCGCCGGTACTGGAGTTGGGAGAGAAAAATCGTGACGAACTGCACCGTTTCCATAAAGAGGGCGGCCCCCACCAGCAGGGGGGCGTGGGCAAGGCTCCACCCCAGGGCGGCGCGGAGGGGCGGCCGCTCCGACCGGGCCGGTGTCTCCCCCGGCGGCTCGGTGAGAAAGAGGGTGAGGAGGGCGGCCAGGCCGTAGGTCACCACCGTCCACCCGGCGGCGGCCCGGTAGTTCTCCCCGAAGAAAAGGGTGGAGCACACCCCCGCCGTCACCAGTCCGGCGGTCTGGAC
>DXDV01000048.1 GCA_019115345.1 Candidatus Intestinimonas stercorigallinarum
CCGGTGGGGCCCTTCTCCAGGGCGGTGGCGGCGTTCATGAGCATAATGGCGGCCTGCTCCCGGGTGATGGCCTGGTCGGGCAGGAACTTGCCGGTGCCGTCGCCGGAGACGATGCCCTGGTCGGCGGCCCAATCCACGGCAAAGCGGTCGCTCACGTCGGTGAAGGCGGCGGGGGAGATCTCCACGGAGGCGTCGCCCACGATGGCGGTGTAGAGCTTTTCCACGAACTCCAGACGGGTGACGGCGTCTGCCGTCTCGGCGCTCTCGCTGGTACCGGCGTTCAGGGTCCAGGTGCTGCGGGCCTCGGGCGGGGTGATGTCCTTGCCCTCGGCGGTCATGGCCTTGATGTATTCAGCGATGACCAGGGTGACGGAGCCGCCGATGGAGCCGAACTGCTCGGAGACGGAGCCGTCCCACAGCACGGCGTCGGTGCCCATGGTGATGCCGGTGACGGCATACCAGCCGAACTCATCGCCGGCGGCGTTGGCGGAGAGGCGGTAGGAGTTGACGGCCACCTTGAAGGTCTGGTCGTCGGTGACGGGCTGGCCCTGATAGGTCATGTTGACCACCCGGCTGCCCTCGGGGTTGCCCATGTAGATCTCATAGTCGATGCCGTAGAGCTGGTCAGTGCCGAAGCCGCCGCCGGTGATGGTGCCGTCGGCCTCCACGGTGTAATCCTTGACGCAGTCCTCCAGCCAGCCCTTGAGCTGTTTGCCGGTCATCTGGATCATGTAGATGAGGTTGTTGTCGTACTTGTAGAAGGAGTAGCAGTCCTTCAGGCTGATGGGGCCGCTCTCCTGGCCGTTGAGCAGCTGGCCGATGCAGAAGTCGGCGTTGGCCACGGGGGAGGCCAGGGAGACATCGGCGCCGGTGGCCCAGAGCTGGGCCTCGTGGACCAGGTTCATGGTGTCGCTCTGGACGTGGAAGAGGTCGGTCACGTCGTCCCAGTCGCCGGAGAGGGTGCCGATCTGCTCGGAGACGAAGGGGAGGGTCCGCTCGTAGTAGGGCTCCATGAGGGCCTTGAGGCCGGCGTCGTTCTCATAGGCGGCCAGGTCCAGATTCTGGCTCTCACCGATGGTGAAGGTGCCGTCGGCGGCGATGGTGACCACCGTCTTGGTGAGGGTGGAGGTGCCGCCGTTGACGCAGGGGACGGTCTGGCCGTCGGCGTTGGTCATCTCGGTGACGCCCACCTTGTGGTTGTGGCCGGCGATGACCATGTCGATGCCGGTGGTGTTCTCCACCAGGTGGCGGACCTGGTTCTCGGGGGAGAAGCCGGTGTCGCCGGTCTCGATGGCGGCGCCGTCACCGGCGCCCACCAGGCCGCTGTCCTCGCCGGAGTGGCAGGAGACGATGACGAAGTCACAGCCCTCTTCCTCACGGAGGGTGTCCTGCCAGTAGTTTACCCACTCGTAGGCGTAGGTCCGCTCGGTGTTGTCGGCGTGGACGAAATCGGAGCCCTCATAGTGGCTGGGCAGGTCCCAGTTGGGCACGTTCACGTTCTCAAAGCCGAGGATGCCCACCTTGAACTCGGCGCCGCCCACGTCGAAGGTCATGACCTTGTAGGGGGTGAGGTTGGGCTCCTGGGTCTCGACGTTGATGTAGTTGGCGCACAGGGCGTCCACGGGGGTGCCGGGGTACTTGTCGGTGGTGTCGGCGAGCATATCGTAGAAGATCTGCTGCTTGTCCATGTCGAAGTTGAACTCGTGGTTGCCGGGGACAAAGGCGTCATAGCCGATGTAGCGCAGGCAGATGGCCATGGGGTTGTCCACGCCGCCCTCCATGTTCATGTTGTAGCTGATGATGGGGCTGCCCTGGATGATGTCGCCGTTGTCGATGAGGATGGTGCCGTCCATGGCCGCCCGCTCCTCCGCCATGGCGGTGGCCACCTTCAGGTAGCTGTTCTTGACCTCTTTCCCGTCGATGGGATTGATGTCGTAGCATTTTCCGTGCATGTCGGTGGTGGAGTAGATGCCCAGGGTGAAGGCATCCTCCTCGGCGGCGAAGGCGGTGACCCCGGCGCAGCCGACCAGCATGACGGCGGCCAGCGCTCCGGCGGCCATACGGCGCAGGGTGGGGTGATGCTGTTGCATACGATCTCCTCTTTTCCAGAAAGTAACATCGGGACAGGCCCGAGTCCATATAAATTATACGCTTTGTAACCGTCTGTGGCAAGAGGCGCTGCCCCGGATACGGCATTTACAGCAGGTTTTGCAGACTGAGCTGCTCCATAGAGGCCACCAGCTCCAGCCGGGCGATGAGCCGGGCATTGGAGGCGGCGTACTCCTGGGCCTCCCGGGTGCGGAGAAAGCCCTGGACTTCCCGGAAGCAGGTGTAGACCTGATCGGTGTCGGCGTGGCGCAGGGTACTGTATAGGTAGAGCTCCCGGGCCTGCCATTGCTGAAGGGCCTCCTGGGTGAGGTCGGCGGCGGCCTCCCAGTTTTCCTGCTGCACCTGACTTTGGGCTTCGATCAACAGGTCGGTAAGGGTTCCGGTGAGGGCGCTGAGGTAGAGGGAGCTGGCGATGGTAGCGCCCAGGACCGCCGCCAAAAGGATGAGGGAGAGCCAGAGCCGCCGCATGTCACTCCACCTCCCTGGCCACGAAGCAGATACCGCCCGCCTCGTCCACAGTGAGCAGAAAGACCTGGGAGGCGGTCTCCACACCGTGCTCGGCAAGGCGGGCCTTCAGCCAGTTCTGGTCCAGGCCCTGGGCCTTCAGCGTCCGCTCCATAAGGCGGCCGTCGTTGATCAGGACCACCGGCAGACCGGGCTCCTTAGGAGAAAGACCCATCTGTCCGGCGGTCACCGGCTGCTCCGCTGCCTTGGGCAGGACGGACACCCTGCCGCTGGTCTCCAAAATGGCGTATTTGACGGTGCTCAGATCGGCGATCCCCTGAGCACGGAGCTCCTCGTGGAGCTCATCCACAGTGAAGCGGTTGCGGCGCATCTCCCGCTGGTCCACCTTGCCGTCCCTGACAATGACGCTGGGCCGGCCGCAGAGCACCGCCCGGAACCGGACGCTGCGCATGGTGAGCACCGAGAGGATCATGGTGAGGCACAGCAGGGTGAGGATGGGCAGCACCCCGGAGAGCAGGGGGATGCCGAAGTCCTGCATGGGCACGGCGGCCAGGTCGGCGATGATGAGGTCCAGCACCAGCTCCGACGGCTCCAGCTCTCCTATCTGCCGCTTGCCCATGATTCGAATGCCCAAAATAATGAGCAGATAGAGGATGACGGTACGCACCACGCCGATAACCATGGACAGGACCTCCCAGAAAATAAAATAAGGTGGTCTAGTCAGTATG
>DXDV01000049.1 GCA_019115345.1 Candidatus Intestinimonas stercorigallinarum
CCCGCCCTCTCCAGGGCGGAAAAGTCCTCGCTTTGCTCGCCGCAGCCCTTGCCCTGCAAGGGCTGCGGGGGATGTGATCCCATTCGAGGCGGGCTGCCGCCCCCTCGAGCTCCCCTGCGCCTCCGCGGCACGTCTGCCGTCTCACGGAGGTTTCTCGACAGCCTGAGGGCCCGTTGCAGAATTGAAAAATTCTGCAACGGGCCCTTTCGCTTTCTCAAAATCCCCGTGGCGGGGAAACGGTTTTTCCGCCGGAGGCGTCAGCGCTTCTTGGGGAAGTAGGCGGACACCATGGCGGCCACCTCGCCCAGCCACTGCGCCCGCTGCTCCGGAGTGCTCCCCGCCACCGGGCGGAAGAGGCAGCGGTCGAAGGCGGGCAGGCCCAGCAGCCCGAAGACGCAGCGCTGCCAGATGGACTGGAGGGGGTCGCCGTAGGCGGCGTCCTCCACCGGGGCGGGCGTGTTGGAGGTGTTGAACACCAGGGCGGCCCTGGCCTTCAGCAGGGGAGCGGGGGCCTCCCCGTTTTTGGGCAGGGCATAGGCCACATCCTCGCGGAGGACCCGGTCCAGCCAGCCGGTAAGGATGGCGGGGGGCTGCCCCCACCAGTTGGGGTGGACCACCACGATGCCGTCGGCCTGGCGGAGCTCCTCCTGGTACCGCAGGACCAGGGGATCGGCGGAGGGCGACCCGGCGGCCTCACAGGCGGGCATCACCGGGTCGAAGCCCTCGGCGCACAGGTCGTGGAGCCACACGCCGTAGCCGTTGGCCCGGAGGGCGTCGGCGGCGGCATGGGCCATGGCGGCGTTGAGACTGTCCCCATTGGGGTGGGCCAGCAGGACCAGCACCTGCCCGGCGTCGGCCCCGGACTCCGGCTGTTCCGGCTCTGGCTGAGGGACGGGCTCCGGCTGGGGAGCGGGCGGCTCCGCTTTGACCTCCGCGGTCTCCGCCCCGGGAGCGGCGGGGACCTGGGGTTCCGCGGGCGGCTCCGCCGGGACGTTTAGGGCCTCCGGCTCCGACGGCGACCAGGCAAAGCGGTCGGGAGCGCCCACCAGGATCTTGGCCGAGCAGGGGGGCATGACGATCCAGGTCCGGCCCCCGTCGTTGTGGTAAATGGCGTCGCCGCCCAGCACGTCCTGGAGCACCGGCTCGTTGTGGCGGAACTCGACACCGGCTTCCTGATGAGAGAGGTTGAGCAGGACGTACACCCGCTGCTCCGGGGTGGAGCGGCGGAAGACCAGCTGCTCATTTTTGATGACCAGGTTTTCGTAGTCCCCCACGGCCAGGGCGGGGAAGGACCGGCGGATGCGGGCGAGGGCGGCGAGATGGCGGCACAGGCTCTGGTCCCGCTTGGCCATGTCGGCCAGATCCAGACAGGGCCGCAGCACCACGTCGGACCAGGGGGTGCGCTTGCCCTCCACGGCCCACTCGCCGCCGTAGTAGATGGAGGGGACGCCGGGCATGGTGTAGAGGAGGGTGTAGACGTTTTCCAGCAGGGCCGGGTCGGTGAGGGTGCTGGCCAGGCGGTCCACGTCGTGGTTCTCGGTGAAGTTGTAGAGCCGCAGTCCCCGGTAGATGCCGCCGGGCCCGAACTGCCGGTGGAGGGAGTGGGCGATCTCAAAATAGTTCTTGGTGTTGTGGGCCGACCAGTTGCCCTTCCAGCACTCGTAGTTGGTCACTGAGTCCAGCATCTCGGGGTTTGCCCAGCGGGCGTAGTCCCCGTGGATGATCTCGCCCATGAGCCAGAACTCGGGGTCCCGGGACTTGGTGTAGTGCTTCAGGGCCCGAAAGAAGTCGAAGTCCACACAGTCGGCGGCGTCCAGCCGGAGCCCGTCGATGTGGAAGCGGTCCATCCACATGCCAACGGCCCCCAGCAGGTGGTCCCGGACCTCGGGGTTTTTCAGGTTGAGCTTCACCAGCTCGTAGTGGCCGCCCCAGGACTCATACCAGAAGGGGTCCCCCATGGGGGAGCCGCCGCCGAAGTTCAGGTTCTGGAACCAGCCGCAGTAGGGGGAGCTCTGGCCCTTTTCCCGCACGTCCCGGAAGGCCCAGAACTCCCGGCCCACGTGGTTGAAGACCCCGTCCAGCACCACCCGGATGCCGTTTTCATGGAGGGCGTCGCACAGGGCGGCGAAGGAGTCGTTGTCCCCCAGCCGGCAGTCGATCTGGTAGTAGTCGATGGTGTCGTAGCCGTGCTTCACCGACTGGAACACCGGCCCCAGGTAGAGGGCGTTCACCCCCAGCTCTCTGAGGTGGGGGATCCAGTCCCTCAGCTTGTCCAGACTGTGGACGGGGATTCCGCCGGGATTGTACTCCGGACAGCCGCAAAACCCCAGCGGGTAGATATGGTAAAAAACGGCGCTGTCGATCCAGTGCTCCATCGTGTGATCCGCTCCCATCTGCGCCCCGAAGGGCTTACTCATGCCGGCGTGGGCCGGCCCATACAGTATACCACAGCCGATCCCATTTGGCGAGGGGCAGATGGGCCCAGGCGGAAGCAGCCGGGGCCCTTGACGGGCGTGGTATAATCGTAGCATCGAACTGGGAACCAACCCAAGGAGGTCGTTTTTGTATGGTCACACTGGGACAGCGCATGGAGGCGCTGCGCAGCGAGCGGGGCATGAGCCGCCCCGCCCTCTCCGCCGCCCTGGGACTCCCCAAGGGCGCGGCGGAAAAGTTTGAGACGGGGCGGCAGACCCCCACCAAGGAGCAGCAGGAAAAGATCGCCGCCTTTTTCGGGGTCTCCGTGTTCTACCTCCGGGGGGAGAGCAGCGACCGCACCCGCCAGGAGGACTGGATGGACGCCGCCGCCTTCACCGACGAGGAGCCGGTATTTGTGCCCAAGCCCGCCCCCAGGCCCGCCAAGCCCAAGGCGGCGGAGCCCGCCCAGGGCGGCATGCTGGACGCCATGCTGGCCAGTAAGGGCGTCCAGGAGCTGCTGCGGAGCGTGGTGCTGGACGTGCTCAAATCTCCGGAGGGCCAGGCCGTCATCGCCCAGGCGGTGCGGAAGGAACTCAAGAAGTGAGGCGGCGGACAGATGCACAATGAGCTGACCCGGAAAGACATCCAGATGATGAAGGAGGAGCTGGACTACCGCAGGATCACGCTGCGGCCCCAGCTTCTGGAGGCGGTGAAGGAGGCCCGGGGATTCGGGGACCTGAGCGAGAACTTCGAGTACAAGGCCGCCAAGCAGGAGAAGAACCGCAACGAGGGCCGCATCCGGTTCCTGGAGAACATGATCCGCACGGCGGTGGTGGTGTCGGAGACCTCGGCGCGGGATGCGGTGGGCCTCTATGACAAGGTGACGGTCTACCTGGAGGAGGACGACGAGACCCAGGTCCTCCAGGTGGTCACCACCATGCGGCAGGACGCCCTTCACGGCCTCATCAGCAAGGAGTCCCCGGTGGGGAAGGCCCTGCTGGGGAAACGGGCGGGGGACCGTGCCCACGTTCAGGTGAGCGACAGTTACGGCTACGACATGGTCATCCAGGCCATCGAAAAGGCCGGGGACGACGGCTCCGTCCCTCTCAACAGCTTCTGAAGAGGTCCGGAGCGCCGGGGACCCGGCAGGCCGGGTGTCCGCCCGTCCCGGAGCGCTCTGGCCGGACGCCTGCGGCGCTGTAATTTTTTTCTTGCAATCTTTATCTAGGTGAAGTATAATAATGCCTACTGAATAAACCGCAAAGCGGTTTATTCCCGCGGCGGCAGCCGCGCAATTCCATAAAACGGCTCTAAAGAGCCGCTTTTATGGAATTCAGCCATTGTTACAATGTGTATTTCCACTGGTGCGTTCAAACGCACCAGTGGAAGGCGCAAGGTTTTTGGGCGAAATTGTCCAAAAACCTTGCGCTTGAACAAAGCCATTTTGCTTTGTTCAGTACGCATTATAATACATTCCAAATTCCGGTGTTTCTCCCAGGCGGGCGAGTGTGCGCCGGATGGGTAATTCAAATCGGGCGGAAAAGCCCGTCAAGACAAAGGGGTTTTGGAAAATGGAATTCAAGAACGAATATTTGCGGAGCGTCTATGACGCGGCTGTGAAAAAGGACCCGAACCAGCCGGAGTTCCTCCAGGCGGTGGGCGAGGTGCTGGAGTCTCTCCAGCCCGTGGTGGAGAAGCGCCCTGACCTCCAGAAGGCGGGCGTCCTCCAGCGGATCGTGGAGCCCGAGCGGGTCATCCAGTTCCGGGTGCCCTGGGTGGACGACGCCGGCAACGTGCAGGTCAACCGCGGCTTCCGGGTGCAGTTCAACTCCGCCATCGGCCCCTACAAGGGCGGCCTGCGGTTCCACCCCAGCGTGAACCTGTCCATCATCAAGTTCCTGGGCTTTGAGCAGATCTTCAAGAACTCCCTCACCGGCCTGCCCATGGGCGGCGGCAAGGGCGGCTGCGACTTCGACCCCAAGGGCAAGTCCGACGGCGAGGTCATGCGGTTCTGCCAGTCCTTTATGACCGAGCTGCAGCGCCACATCGGCCAGTTCACCGACGTGCCCGCCGGCGACATCGGCGTGGGCGCCCGGGAGATCGGCTTCATGTACGGCCAGTACAAGCGTCTGAATAACGAGTTCACCGGCGTGCTCACCGGCAAGGGCCTGAGCTACGGCGGCTCCCTGGCCCGCACCGAGGCCA
>DXDV01000050.1 GCA_019115345.1 Candidatus Intestinimonas stercorigallinarum
GTTCCTGACTGCACGCGAAAGTGGGGGCTCACCGCCCCCCTTTCACACTTTTCCCCCGTGGCTTGTTTTGCGTGGTGCCACTTTTTCGACAGCCTGAGGCCCATGGCGCTTGCCATGGGCCTTCTCATGCAAATACAACAATACAACAGCTAGGAGGCGCCAAACATGGAGATCCGCCCTTCCACCCTAGAGGACCTTCCCCGCATGGTGGAGATCTACACCCGTGCCCGGCAGTTCATGAAGGAGACCGGCAACCCCAACCAGTGGGGTCCCACCAACTGGCCCCCCACCGAGCTGCTCCGAGAGGACATCGCCGCCGGCCGCAGCTATGTCTGCGTCCACGGCGGAGCGGTGGCGGGGACCTTCTGCTTCCTCCAGGGGGAGGACATCGAGCCCACCTACCGGGACATTCAGGAGGGCGGCTGGCACTATGACGGCCCCTACGGCGTGGTCCACCGCCTGGCCGGGGACGGCTCTGTAAAGGGCGTGGGCCGGGCCTGCCTGGACTGGGCCTTCCGGCAGTGCGGCCACCTGCGGATCGACACCCACGGGGACAACCGCGTCATGCAGAGCCTGCTCAAGGGCAGCGGCTTTGCCTACTGCGGCATCATCCATGTGGTGGAGGACAACTACCCCAGACTGGCCTTTGATAAGCATATCGGAAGGGTCTAAAAGATATCCCGGATCGCCATTGCGATCCGGGATATCTTTTTTCGCTGCTGTGTTTGGAGATTCGGGCTGCTGCCCTCATTCCCCGGCCACGTCCACCGAGATGCCGTTCACCGACACCTCGCCGTCGGCGGGGATGAGGATGTATTTCCGGCCGTCGATGATCCGGGTCTCCACCAGAGCCCCCCGCTCCGGGTCCACGTCCAGGACCACGTCCTCAGTCTTGACCTGGAAGCGGCGGCTGTCGATGAGGTTGGCCGGAGTCAGGACCGCCCCCTCTCCAAAGCAGGCCCCGCATTTTTCCAGGAAGGTCTGGGTCTGGGCTTCGCCGGCGCCGCAGTCGGCCAGGATCCGGCCCAGCTCCCCCGCCGTCAGGGCCAGGGGCTCCGGGTCGCCGCTCTCCTTGTGGGCCTCCAGCCGGGCCAGGAGCTCCTGGTGGACCCCCTGCACCAGCTCCAGGCTGCACTTGTCCCCCAGGGACTCGGTGAGGGCCCCCTCGAAGGCCTCCTTCTGCTCCGCCGCCGACATGGGGGGCTCGGTGTGAAAGACGGCGTCGATGAACTCCTGGTGGAGCGCCTCCGGCTTTCGGGCGTAAAAGAGGGCGTTGTAGAGGTTGGCCGAGCGGTCGTCAAAGGCGGGAAAGAGGAAGCCCAGCTCCGGCTGGGAGACTATCTGCCCCGGCGCGCAGCTGTGGAACTCGTTCTCCCCCGGAAAATAGCCCAGGGCCGGCTTGCCGTCCTTCACCGGGCAGACGCAGCAGACAAAGTAGGAGAACACCCGGTCCCCGGCGTCGGCCTGGTCCTCGTCGTCCCCGCCCCGGTAGGGCACATCGTACGCGTCGTGGCCCAGGAGGATGAGGTAGTTGCTCCCCTCCAGGTCCAGGGCGTGGATGACCTTGTCATAGAAGGCCTGCCGCAGGCCGCCGTCCCCCAGGGCGGAATCCCGCAGCCCCAGGAGGAGCCGGTGCTCCTCGCTGTCGGCCACCTGCCGGGTGGAGAACACGATGTCGATGAGGTTCTTCCCCAGGGCGCCGGAGAGGGCCTTCTTCAGCAGGGCCAGGTACTTTTCCGACTCCTCCTGGGGCATGGCGCCCAGCGAGCTGTCGATGTAGGAGATGATCTCCCCGCTTCCGTTCACATAGCAGCCGTAGACCCGGCTGATGGCGCTGTGGTCGGGGCGAAACCGCCGGCGCAGCTCGTTCAATTCCTTTTGATTCATCTTTGGTTCCTCACTTTTCCGTTTTCGCCCGCCTCCGGGCGCTGACAGGGATACGATCCGCCTGAACGAACCGCTGAGCGGCCGGTTCAGCAGACATGATTGTACCTGAACCGCCCGGGAAAAGCAATCCCCTGTTCAGCCCTCCCGCGCGCCGGAGCAGACCCGCTTCCACCTGCCCCGGAGATAGACGGTGCCGCTGATGAGGATGCCGAGGGACCAGCCGATGGGATAGGACCAGTAGAGGGCCTCCCTGCCGTAGAAATGGGCCAGCAGGTAGGCCGCCGGCACCCGGGCCGCCCACAGGGCCACGATGTTGGACACCATAGGGGCTACTGCGGCTCCCGCCCCCCGGAGGGCGTTGTTGAGGGGATACATGACCGCCAGCAGCACCATGGTGGAGAGGACCCGGTCCAGATAGGCCCGGCCCGCCTCGATGACCGCCGGATCGTTGCTGAAGATGGAGAGGAAGAAGCCGGCGTTGGGGACCACCAGGGCGGAAATGGCGGCGCACACCACCACGCAGAGCACCAGGGCCCGCCGCACGCCGGTCTTGACCCGGTCCAGACGCCCCGCTCCCACGTTCTGGCCCACATAGGTGGTCACCGCCAGAGCGAAGCTGTCGATGGGCATGAAGGCGAAGGTGTCGATTTTGTTGGCGGCGGAAAAGCCGGCGGCGAACTGCTCCCCGAAGCCGTTGATGAGGGCCTGGAGCACCAGCACCGCCACCGCCAGCTGGCACTGCTGGATGCCCGAGGGCACCCCCAGCCGCAGCACCCGCTGGAGCAGGGGCTTTTCCATCGCCAGGCGAAAGGGCCGGATGGAAAAATACCGGTATTTTCGGTTGATGTAAAAGACGCCGAAGAGCCAGGAGCTGATCTGGGCGATGATGGTGGCGAAGGCCACGCCAAAGACGTCCCAGTGAAAGACCAGCACAAAGACCAGATCCAGCACGATGTTGATGACGCAGGCCACCGCCAGAAAGAGCAGCGGGGTCCGGCTGTCCCCCAGGCCCTGGAGGATACCGGCGTTGATGTTATAGCCCAGGCTGCCGATGATGCCGGCAAAGACCACCAGCAGGTAGATGTGGGCCTGGCCGTAGACGCTCTCCGGCACCCGTATGAGCCGCAGCACCGGCCCGGCGATCAAAAGGCCGAAGAGGGTGAGAGGCACGATACTGACCATAAAGGCGCCGTACACCGTGTCCACGCCCCGGCGGACAGCGTCCCGGTCCTCCGCCCCGATGAACTGGGCGATCATGACGCTGGCGCCGATGGACAGCCCGATGAACAGCGACGAGAGGAGAAAGATCACCGGAAAGGCGATCCCCACCGCCGCCAGGGCGGTGGTCCCCACAAACTGACCCACCACCCAGCTGTCCACCATGTTGTAGAGCTGCTGGAAGGCGTTCCCCACCAGAAGGGGGAGGGAAAACCGCACGATGAGACCCAGCGGCTCGCCCTTGGTCATATCAATGGTTTTTTCCCGGCGCTCGGCCACATCCATCCTCCTCTCTCAGGGACGCTCACCGCCCCGTTCCCGCAAGTAATTTTCATACAGCAGCCGCAATCCGTCGGGGATGAGCTGCCCGTCCACCACGTCGATGATGTCGGTGCCGGCGGCGATGATGGGGGCCAGCCCGCCGGTGGCCACCACCATGGCCTCCGGCTCGCCGATCTCCTCCCGGGCCTGGGTGATGAGCCGCTCCATGGCCCCGATGTAGCCCAGCACCGCCCCGGCCTGGATCTGCCCCACGGAGGTGCCGCTGAGGACCCGCTCCGGCAGGGCCAGATCGACCTGGGGCAGCAGGGCCGTCTTTTGGAAGAGGGCCTCGATGGAGATGCGGGCGCCGGCGGTGATGCACCCGCCCATATAGACCCCCTCCCGGCTGATGGCGTCCACCGTGGTGGCGGTGCCCATGTCGGCCAGGATGAGGGGAGCGCCGTACTTGTGGATGGCCGCCACGCAGGCCACCGACCGGTCGGCCCCCAGGCGCTCGTTGGTCTCCACACCGTAGGGGAGCTCCGGGTACACGTCCGCATCCACCATGATGGGGACCTTGCCCAAATAGCGGCTGATGGCGTCCCCCAGGGCCGCCATCACCGGCGGCACCACCGAGCTGACGATCACATCGGCCAGGTCCTCCGGCTTCACGCCCAGCCGGGAGAGCTGATTCCAGATGTCCATGCCCAGCTCGTCGGAGGTCCGGCCGGCCACCGTGGTCAGCCGGAAGCTCTTGAGATGGGTCTCTCCATCAAAGAGAGTGAATACCATATTGGTGTTGCCCACGTCTACCGTCAACAACATCTTCCGTCACTTCCTTTCGCCGGTCCCCCGGCTGTGTTCAAATTTCCGCGACGCGGCAGCGGGGGGCCTCCCCCGCCGCCAGCTCCATCACGCCGCAGGTGCCCCGGCCGCCCCGGCAGGAGCCGGGGTTGAGCAGCCACAGGCCCGACAGGTCCCGGCACAGGGGGACGTGGGTGTGGCCGCACAGCAGGATCTCCGCCTGGGCCTCCCGGGCCGCCCACATGGCCCTGGCATACCCCAGCTTCACCTCATACCGGTGCCCGTGCATCATAAGGATGCGCCTGCCCTCCACCAGCAGCACCCGCTGGTCGGGCACCTCGGTGAAGCCGTCGCAGTTGCCGCAGACGTTCTGCATGGCCTGGGTCATGGGCAGGCGGCGCCGGAGCTCGTCAAAATCCCGGCACAGGTCTCCCAGGTGGAGCACCAAGTCGGGCCTTTCCCGCTCCACCGCCCGGACCATGGCCTCCACGTCCCCGTGGGAGTCGGACAGGACCAATACCTTTTTCATTTCGGTCACCTCCTGGAGAAGGTCACATATAATACCATGAGCCCACACATAGTATGGATGGAGGGATACCATATGGCAAAGCAGTCCCAGCCGGGCGGCATTCTGGATAGCCCCCAGGCGGCGAAGCTCCTCAAGGACAGGGCGGCTCTGGAGGCCCTGCTCCGCTCCCCGGACACCAAGACCCTCATGGAGA
>DXDV01000051.1 GCA_019115345.1 Candidatus Intestinimonas stercorigallinarum
GGGCGGAGTGAATCCGCCCTGCGGCAAGGTTTTCGCCCATGGCGAAAACGCTTGGACGCGCCTTCGGCGCGGGCCCGCTTCGCGGGCCGGGGCGACTGGGGAAAGGCTACTGCAATTCTTCCAGCTCTGCCATCCACAGAGCCGCCACCGCGTCGGACGGCATCCGCCAGTCGCCCCGGGGGGACAGGGTAACGGAGCCCACCTTGGGGCCGTCGGGCAGGCAGGATCGCTTGAACTGCTGGGAGAAGAACCGGCGGTAGAAGGTCTTTTCCCACTTGAGGAGGGTGGCGCGGTCGTAGCTCCGGCCGAAGGCGTGCTCGGCCAGCCGCAGCACCTTCCGGGGCGGGAAGGCCCAACGGACGGCGTAGCAGAGGAAGAAGTCGTGGAGCTCGTAGGGGCCCACCAGGTCCTCGGTCTTCTGGGCGATCTGCCCCTCGATGGCGGGGAGGAGCTCCGGGGAGACGGGGGTGTCCAGGATGTCGGAGAGGACGGTGGAGAGCTGGGGGTCCTCCTGCTCCTTGTCGTCGCTGATGAAGCTCACCAGGTGGCGCACCAGGGTCTTGGGGATGCCGGCGTTGACGGCGTAGCTGCTCATGTGGTCGCCGTTGTAGGTGCACCAGCCCAGGGCCAGCTCGGAGAGGTCGCCGGTGCCGATGACCAGGCCGCCCGTCTGGTTGGCGATGTCCATGAGGACCTGGGTGCGCTCCCGGGCCTGGCCGTTTTCAAAGGTCACGTCGTGGTCGGACATGGACTGGCCGATGTCCTCGAAGTGGACCTTCACCGCCCGGCCGATGTCGATGGTCTTCAGGGTGCAGCCCAGCCGCTCGGCCAGGAGCACCGCGTTGGACTTGGTCCGGTCGGTGGTGCCGAAGCAGGGCATGGTGACGGCGATGATGTCGGTGGCGGGGCGCTGGAGCATCTGCATGGCCACCGCCGTGATGAGGACGGCCAGGGTGGAGTCCAGCCCGCCGGAGAGCCCCACCACCGCCGTCTTGGCGCCGGTGTGCTCCAGCCGCTTCTTGAGGCCCAGGGCGGCCACGTACAAGATCTCGTTGCACCGCTCCGCCCGGTCGGCCTTGTCGGCGGGGACGAAGGGGGTGGGGGACACGGGCCGGGTCAGGTGGGTGTCGCTGAGGTCCAGGCCGAAGGAAATGCGGCGGCACTCCCGGCCGGGGCCGCCCCGGTAGGTGTTCATCCGCTGCCGTTCATAGACCAGCCGGTCTACGTCGATCTCGCTGACGGTGAGGCCGGCGGCAAAGCGCTGCTCGGTCAGGAGGACCCCGTTTTCGGCGATCATGTTGTGTCCGCCGAAGACCAGGTCGGTGGAGGACTCGCCCTCCCCGGCGTCGGCGTAGACATAGCCGCACAGCAGCCGGCCCGACTGCCCCGCCACCAGGGACCGGCGGTAGGCGGCCTTGCCCACCGTCTCGTTGGAGGCGGAGAGGTTCAGGATCAGGGTGGCCCCCGCCCGGGCCGCCCGGATGGAGGGGGGCTCGGGGGCCCACAGGTCCTCGCAGATCTCCACCCCGATGACCAGATGGGGCATGTCGCCGCAGGCAAACAGGCCGGTATCCGACAGGGATACCTCCCGGCCGCACAGCGGGACGGCGGCGTCCACCCCGGCCCCCGAGGCAAACCACCGCTGCTCGTAGAACTCCCCGTAGTTGGGCAGATAGGTCTTGGGCACCAGGCCCAAAATCTCTCCGCTCTGTATCACGGCGGCGCAATTATACAGCTTGTTGTCCCATTTGTTCCACACCGGCAGGCCCACGGCGGTCACCATGTCCAGGTTCTTGGTGGCCTCCAGAATGGTGGCAAGGCCCTCCTCCGCCCCCCGGAGCAGGGTGGGCTGGAGGAAGAGGTCCCCGCAGGTGTAGCCGGTGAGGCACAGCTCGGGGAGAGCCAGGACCTTTACCCCCTGCTTCGCGGCCTCCCGCATGAGGGTGAAGATCTGCTCGGCGTTATAGCGGCAGTCGGCCACCCGGATGGCCGGGGTGCCGGCGGCGACTTTCACAAAACCATCGCGCATTGAAACGACCTCCTATTCGCGTTGCTCCCATTTTACCCCAAGGAAAAGGGGTTTGCAAGGAAAGCGGCGGGATATGGAAAAAAGTTTCCGTTTGCCCTTGACAAAGGGGGGAGGGGCGCATATAATTTGGTAGCGTTCAAAAGGGAGTAGTCGCAAGTTCCTCCTTCAACATCACGGCCTCTGGCCTGGGGGAGGGCGCCGGCAACGGTGACAAGACTTTTGAGTATGTGCTTTGCCCAGGCGGAGCGTATACTCAAAAGTCTTTTTTTATTGTTCCGGCAAGGGGATCGGCGGCTGCGCCCGGGGCAAGATAACCTGTAAAAGGAGTGTGCAGCATGGAAAAAGCCTTTTTCAACCGCACCCCCGAGGAGACCCTGGAGGCGGTGGAGTCCACCCGGACGGGCCTCACCTCCGCCCAGGCGGCGGAGCGGCTGGAGCGGTTCGGCAAAAACGCCCTGGCCGAGGGCAAGAAAAAATCGGGCCTCCAGGTCTTTCTGGAGCAGTTCAAGGACCTGCTGGTGGTCATCCTGCTGGTGGCCGCCCTCATCTCCGCCGTCTCCGGCAACGTGGAGAGCACCGTCGTCATCTTCGCCGTCCTCATCCTCAACGCCATCCTGGGCACCGTCCAGCACTTCAAGGCGGAAAAATCCCTGGAGAGCCTGAAGGCCATGTCGGCCCCCACGGCCAAGGTCCTGCGGGACGGCGCGCGGACCATGGTCCCCTCCGCCCAGATCGTCCCCGGCGACATCGTGGAGCTGGAGGCCGGCGACATGGTGGTGGCCGACGGCCGCATCCTGGACAACTTCTCCCTCAAGGTCAATGAGAGCTCCCTCACCGGCGAGAGCGAGGGGGTGGAAAAGACCGACGACGTGATCCCCGGCGCCGAGGTGGCCCTGGGCGACCGGAAGAACATGGTCTTTTCCGGCTCTCTGGTGACCTACGGCCGGGCCACGGTGGTGGTCACCGGCACCGGCATGGACACCGAGCTGGGCAAGGTGGCCGCCCTCATGAACCAGACCCAGCAGCGCAAGACCCCCCTGCAGGAGAGCCTGGACAACTTCTCCGCCAAGCTGGCCATCGTCATCATGGTCATCTGCGCCCTGGTCTTCGGCCTGTCCCTCTACCGGGAGATGCCCATTCTGGACTCCCTCATGTTCGCCGTGGCCCTGGCGGTGGCCGCCATCCCCGAGGCCCTCTCCTCCATCGTCACCATCGTTCTGGCCCTGGGCACCCAGAAGATGGCCAAGGAGAACGCCATCATGAAGGACCTCAAGGCGGTGGAGAGCCTGGGGGCGGTGTCGGTGATCTGCTCGGACAAGACGGGCACCCTCACCCAGAACAAGATGACCCCCCAGAAGATCTACGCCGACGGCTCCCTCCTGGAGGGGGACGACCTGGACCTGGTCAATAACGTGCAGCGCCTGCTGCTCAAAGCGGCCCTTCTGGCCAGCGACGCCACCACCGACCCCGAGGCCGGCACCAGCATCGGCGACCCCACCGAGGTGGCCCTGGTGATGCTGGGCGACCGCATCGGGGTGGACGAGGTGGCCTACCGGGCCCAGCATCCCCGGCTGGGAGAGCTGGCCTTCGACTCCGACCGGAAGCTCATGAGCACCTTCCACGACATCGAGGGGGTGCCCACCCTCTACACCAAGGGGGCCATCGACGTCCTCCTGGACCGTTCCACCCACGTCCTCACCCGGGAGGGCCGGGCGCCCATGACCGCCGAGTGGCGGGAGCGCATCTCCCGGGTGAACATGGAGCTGTCCATGGACGGCCTGCGGGTGCTGGCCTTCGCCTACCGGGAGCTGCCGGAGGGCCACGTCCTCACCCTGGACGACGAGCGGGACTTCACCTTCATCGGCCTGGTCTCCATGATCGACCCGCCCCGGCCCGAGGCCATCCAGGCCGTGGCCGACGCCAAGCGGGGCGGCATCCGCACCATCATGATCACCGGCGACCACAAGGTCACCGCCTCCGCCATCGCCAAGCAGCTGGGCATCTTCCGGGAGGGGGATGAGGCCCTTTCCGGCGTGGAGCTGGACAACATGTCCGACCGGGACCTGGACGAGCGGCTGGAGAAGGTCTCGGTCTACGCCCGGGTCTCCCCCGAGAACAAGATCCGCATCGTCAAGGCATGGCAGCGCAAGGGCAAGATCGTCTCCATGACCGGCGACGGCGTCAACGACGCCCCCGCCCTCAAGGCCGCCGACATCGGCGTGGCCATGGGCATCACCGGCACCGAGGTAAGCAAGGACGCCGCCTCCATGATCCTCTCTGACGACAACTTTGCCACCATCGTCAAGGCGGTGGTCAATGGCCGCGGCGTGTACACCAACATCAAAAACGCCATCAACTTCCTGCTCTCTGGCAACATGGCGGGTATCTACTGCGTGCTCATCACCTCCCTGCTGAACCTGCCCATGCCCTTCGCCGCCGTCCACCTGCTCTTTATCAACCTGCTCACCGACTCCCTGCCCGCCATCGCCATCGGCGTGGAGCCCGCCCGGAAGGGCCTGCTGGACCAGAAGCCCCGCGACCCCAAGGAGCCCATCCTCAACCGGAGCCTCCTCACCCGCATCCTGGTCTACGGCGCCTGCATCGCGGCGGCCACCATGGCGGCCTTCCTCCTGGGCCTCAACGCCTCCAACGGCGGGGCCGGTCTGGCCTCCACCATGGCCTTCGCCACCCTGACCCTGGCCCGGCTCTTCCACGGCTTCAACTGCCGCGGAAACGAGAACATCTTCCGCCTGGGCCTTGGCAGCAACCGGGCCAGCCTGGGCGCCTTCGCCGCCGGCGTGGTGCTGCTGGCCGCCGTGCTGCTGATTCCCGGCCTCAACACCCTGTTCCAGGTTGCCCCCTTCACCCTGGCCCAGCTGGGCCAGATCGTCCTGCTGGCCTTCCTCCCCACCGTGGCCATCCAGATCTGGAAGGTGCTGCGGGACCACTGGAAAGCGTAACCAAAATGCAAAAGCCGCCCCGGCGTCCGGAGGACGCCGGGGCGGCTTTCGTATTCATAAAATGACCGATTAGAAGGTGGCGACCACGGCGCCCT
>DXDV01000007.1 GCA_019115345.1 Candidatus Intestinimonas stercorigallinarum
GATTCTTCGCTGTCGCTTCGTCCTCGCAAAGTCCGCTTCACTCTGTTTCCGCCTAACGGCGAAAACTCGCTCCGCTCCCTTGCTCGTCCTCTCACAACACGACCCACTTCGTTGGGCTCGTGTTGTGTAAAGGACGGGAGAAACGGATTCTTCGCTTCGCTCAGAATGACAGAGGGAAACGCGATGCCGGGCCGGGCGGCCAAAGGCCGCCCCTACGAAAAAACGCTGTGGTTATGGGGCAGGGGCGGCCTGCGGCCGCCCGCCGCACCGATGCGGAACGGCTTTTTTATGTGGGGCGCGACGACCCGGCGCGCCATGGCAGCGCCTTCCGATCCCGTCATTCTGAGGCCAAAGGCCGAAGAATCCGTCTCCCCCGTCCTTGGCTCCCCCAGGGGCCCCACGGAAGGCGAAACGCCTTTCGTAGGGACCCCATATTTGCAAAGTCCGCTTCCCTTCTGTTCACCCCCTCCGTCCGGCTGCGCCGGACAGCTCCCTCGTCCAGGGGGAGCTGTGATGGCGCGCCGAGGTCGTCGCGCCCCACGAAAGAAGTGGTCCCGTGGCCGCCTGCCAATCCACGCCGCGACACCCACCGCCCAGGCGGCGGAGGGACAGAGCCCCTACTTTTCCCTGTTCCGCCCACATAGGCCGTAACGGCCGGGGCAGGTCCCCGGTGGGGGCGTAAAGACGCAGGCCGCCGCCGGACACCCCACAGCGCACCAATTCTCAAAAGCCCCTTTTTCTTTGGATTTCAAAAACCGTTTCTTTTTCCAGCAGGGAAAAAGAAATGGTCTTTGAAAGCGTCCTTCTCCCCCGTCATTCTGAGGCCGTAAGGCGGTCGAACCCGCATCTCTCGTCCTCTCACAACACGACCCACTTCGTTGGGCTCGTGTTGTGTAAAAGGCGGGGGTTACGGATTCTTCGCTTCGCTCAGAATGACAGAGGGAAACGCGATGCCGGGCCGGGCGGCCACAGGCCGCCCCTACGAAAAAACGCTGTGGTCATGGGGCAGGGGCGGCCTGCGGCCGCCCACCGTGACGATATGGGACTATGTTGATGTAGGGCGCTATGTCGCCGCCACCACACAAAAAAGCGGGCCGCCGGGAGGAGGATTCCTCCCGGCGGCCCGTCTCAGGTCTCCCGGCGCTGGAGCTGAAGCCGGTCTGCGATCATGGCAATGAATTCCGAATTGGTGGGCTTTCCCTTGGCGTTGGAGACGGTGTAGCCGAAATACTTCTGGAGGGTCTCCAGATCCCCCCTGTCCCAGGCTACCTCGATGGCGTGGCGGATGGCCCGTTCCACCCGGGAGGCGGTGGTGTTGAAGTGCTTGGCCACCTCCGGGTAGAGGATCTTGGTCACGGCGTTGATGACCTCCATGTTCTCCACCGTCATGACGATGGCGTGCCGGAGATACTGGTAGCCCTTGATGTGGGCCGGAACGCCGATCTCATGGATGATGGCGGTGACCGAGCTCTCCAGGTTCTGGTGCTGCCGGGCCAGCCGTTCCGCCTGGTCCTCCTCGATCCGGGGGGCGTTGGCCAGGAGCCTGGCCCGATCCACCACCGAGGAGAGCTTGCAGGGCTTCATCTGGCAGTAGGAGGCCCCGCGGTTCAGGGCGGCCTCCACCATGTTCCCCCGGACCTGGGCCGAGAGCACCAGCACCGCCGGCCGCTCCGCCCCGCTGAGGGCCTCCAGCACATCCAGGCCGTCCATCTGGGTGAGCATCAGGTCCATGATCAGTAGGTCGGGCTTCAGACGCCGGCACAGGGCCACGGTCTCCTCGCCGTCCCCCGTCTCTCCCACCACTTCAAAGTCCGGCTCGTCGTTCAGGGCCACCCGCAAAAGGTCCCGAAAGGAATCGTCGCTGTCGGCCAAAAGAATTCGCTTTTTGCTGTCCATGTCCATTCCCCTTCCGGCGGAGCGCCCGGCCCGGGGACGGACCACTCCGGCGCTCTCTGCTTCATAACCATAATTTACCACAAATTGAGCGCCGATGCAACCCTCTATTACCAGTAATTGTCAAATTTTTTCAGACGTTTTTCGACTCCGCGGGCTTAGGCCGCCGCCAGCATGGTCTCCATCAGGATGCCGTAGCCCTGGGTGGGGTCGTTGACCAGCACGTGGGTGACCGCCCCCACCACGCGCCCGTCCTGGAGGATGGGGGAGCCGGACATGCCCTGGACGATGCCGCCGGTGGCGGCCAGCAGGTCGGGATCGGTGACCTTCACCATCAGGTCCCGGGTGTCGTGGCTGCCGGCGGGAAAGACCCGGACGATCTCCACGTCGTACTCCCGCACCGTCTCCCCGGCCACGTTGGAGCGGATGACGGCGGGACCCACCTTCACCTGGCTCCGGCTGGCCACGGGGAGGGCCTGACAGCCGTCGGCCAGGCCGGTGTCGTCCAGGGTGCCGAAGACCCCGCCGGGGGTGTTGGCCCACAGCGTCCCCAGGTCCCGGTCGGTCTGGAAGGCCCCGTGGAGCTCTCCCGGGTCCCCGGCGGCCCCCTTCTTCACGTCGGAGACGGCGGCGGGGAGGATGGCCCCCGACTCCAGCGGCATGAGGAGGGCGGTGTCCACGTCGGTGATGCCGTGGCCCAGGGCGCCGAAGAGGCCGGTGGACGGCTCATAGAAGGTCATGGTGCCGATGCCCGCCATGGAGTCCCGGATCCAGGCCCCCAGGCGGTAGGTGCCGTCGGCGCAGGCCACTGCCTGGGCGGTGAACTGGACCGGCTCCTCCGCCCGGAGGGCGCGGATGCTCATCTTGTCCCCCTCCAGGTCCTGGAGGACGGAGCGCACCTCCTCAATGGTGTCCACCTGGGTGTCGTTGATGTGGGTGATGATGTCCCCCTGCCGCAGGCCGCAGGCCCGGGCGGGGGAGGTGTCCCCCGTCGGGCCGGTCACCTCCGATAGGCCCACCACCAGCACGCCGTCGGAAAAGAGCTTGATCCCCACCGCCCGGCCCAGGGGGACCACCATGCGCACGTCCTGGCCGCTGTCCCCCGGCGTGCCGGCGGCGCTGGCCTGGGTCCGCAGGCCCAGCAGCGCCAGCGCGCCCACGGTGAGCAGGACCAGCGCCCGCAGCAGCAGGCCGGTCCAGGGCAGGGCCTGTGTTTCCTCTCTCATAAAACCACCCCTTCTGCAAAAAATAGGACGAACGGCAAAAAACCGCCGTCAGGGGTAATATGGCCGCCCGGCCGAAAAAAAAGCGGCGGCGGCGCTGGCAATGAAACACACCTTTGGGATGGAAAGGACCGGAAAGGGCCGTCCGGCGGGGAAAAGCGGCGGCGGCGGCGGGAGTTTTTCCCGATTTTTGAGAAAAAAGGCGGCGTGAGGCATAGCCGGCGGCGGGCCGCGTATGATAGAGCAGAAGGCCGTGTGTAAAACGGCCGCAGGAGGGAGCGATGGCATATGTCCAAGCCGTCCAAGGGGCTGCTGTGGGCGCTGGCTGCGGCCACCCTGGCCGGGGCCTGCCTGCATTTTTTGTACGCGCTGTGGCCCAATCCGGTGACCGCGGTGCTCGCGCCGGTGAATGAGAGCCTGTGGGAGCACGGGAAGATCCTGTTCTGGCCCTATCTGACCGCCATGCTCGTGCTCACCCGGAACGGCCCGCCGGGCTGCCGCACCCCCTGGCTGCTCACCGCGCCGCTGCTGGTGGGGGCCATGCTGGGGGCGGGGTGGCTGTACCACTTCACCCTGGGGGGCGAGGCCATGGCGGTGGACATCGGCCTCTATGTGGTGCTCATGGCGGCCGGCTTCCTGCTGCCGGAGGCCCTCTCCGCCGCGGCGGAGCGGCCCCTTCTGGGGGTGCTGGGGGTGCTGGCCGTCCTGGCCCTGGGCGCCGCCCTGGTCCTCTTCACCTTCCTGCCGCCGGACCACCCCCTCTTCCTGGACCTCTCCGGCGTCAACACCTGGCGCACCATCCCCTGTTGATCTGACCCCCGGGCCTGGAACGACCGGCGCTCTATTTTGTTTCTCATTTTGTTTTTTGCAAAAATACCTCTTTACAAACCCGGAAAAGGTTGCTATAATAATTAGGCACTTGAAAAGGTGTTTGGTACGCGCCTGTAGCGCAATTGGATAGAGCGTCAGATTCCGGTTCTGAAGGCTGGGGGTTCGAGTCCCTTCAGGCGTACCAAAAAGAAAGACACGCCATAGGCGTGTCTTTCTTTTTGGGTTCCGCTCCCGTTGGTCGCTCCACCCATTTTGATTCCAATGCTCGGGCGAAATGAATTCGCCCTGCGCCAAGGTTTTGGCCTTCGGCCAAAACGCTTGTACGGCGCAAACGCGCCGCGGCCCAGAAGGGCCGTTTAGCGCAGGCCTAAATATCGATTTTGACCTCTCGTGCCGGCTCGCCGCAAGCGACATATCGCTTGCGACGAGCTTTTTATTTCTTCACGCCTCACCCAATCATGCCGGGCCGACCTTTGGATAGTAAAAAGGAATGGCGAAGCGCCCAAGCGCCCTCGCTGCGGCTCGCTGCCGCCGCCGCCTTTTTGCGGCCGGGCGGAAACGGCCGGCGCCATGCAAGCCTGAAATTTCGCCCCTTGGCGCGGGAGTCCTCTTTAAAATTGGTAGCACCTATTTTTATTTTCCGGCCAGTCCGGCCGTTTCTCCACAAAGCGGTGTTCCACTTATCGGAACAGCTTCGGACCCAAATTTTTAAAATGAGAGAAATCACAGCTTTCCGCACCGATTTGTGAGGTTCTTTGTTTCCCACCGTTGCTTTTTTAGAGACAATCATATATAATGGAACCCGAAGCAAGTGGATGGGAAAGCACAAACTCAAAAATCAAAAAAATTTGGAGGTCAGATACCCATGAGAGATGTCTACATTGTCAATTGCTGCCGCACCGCCGTGGGCTCCTTTGGCGGAAGCCTGAAGGACGTGTCCGCCGTGGACATGGGCTCCATCGTGGTCAAGGAGGCCCTGAAGCGGGCCAATGTCGCCCCTGAGAACGTGGACGAGGTCATCTTCGGCGGCGTGCTCACCGCCGGCCTGGGCCAGAACATCGCCCGTCAGGTCATGGTCAAGGCTGGTATCCCCTTCAACGTGCCCGCTTTCACCGTCAACATGGTGTGCGGCTCCGGCATGAAGTCCGTCATGGAGGCCGCCCGCTCCATCGTCTGCGGCGACGCCGACGTCGTCGTGGCCGGCGGCACCGAGAGCATGTCCCAGGCTCCCTTCACCCTCCCCGACGAGCGCTGGGGCGCCCGCATGGGCGACAAGAAGGCCGTTGACACCATGATCAAGGACGGCCTGTGGGAGGCTTACAACAACTATCACATGGGCACCACCGCCGAGAACATCGCCGACGTGTGGGGCATCACCCGCCAGGAGATGGACGAGTTCGCCGCCGCCTCCCAGCAGAAGGCCTGCGCCGCTGTGGAGTCCGGCCGCTTCGCCGATGAGATCGTGGCCGTGCCCATCAAGAAGAAGAAGGAGATCGTGGAGTTCAAGGTGGACGAGTATCCCAAGGCCGGCACCACCGTGGAGTCCGTCTCCAAGCTCAAGGGCGCCTTCCCCGTGGGTCCCGAGGGTGTGGAGGACGCCATCGTCCATACCTTTGAGCCCACCCAGATCCACGCTGAGGACGCCAAGAAGCACGTCCAGCGGGTGACCGCTGCCAACGCCTCCGGCCTGAACGACGGCGCTGCCGCCATCATCGTGGCCTCCGGCGAGGCCGTGGAGAAGTACGGCCTGAAGCCCATGGCCAAGCTGATCGGCTGGGGCCAGGGCGGCGTGGATCCCAAGATCATGGGCGTGGGCCCTGTGCCTGCTTCTCGGAACGCCATGGCGAAGGCTGGCGTGACGATTGACGACATCGACCTCATCGAGGCCAACGAGGCTTTTGCCGCGCAGTCTATCGCGGTGGGCCGCGAGTTGGGCTTCGACCTGAGCAAGCTGAACGTGAACGGCGGCGCCATCGCCATCGGTCACCCCATCGGCTGCTCCGGTGCCCGTATCATCGTCACCCTGCTCCACGAGATGGCTAAGCGCCCCGAGGCCAAGAAGGGTCTGGCTACCCTCTGCATCGGCGGCGGCATGGGTGTTGCCACCATCTTCGAGAAGTGCTGACCATTCGCTGAGCATAAAGGCCCGGCGGAGGACCATCCTCCGCCGGGCCTTGTGCCGTTTATCGCTCGCCCGCGGGAGAACAGGCGCCGGGGGCGGGCTTTTTTCTGTGAATTTAGACGGAGAGCGGCGGGTCACCCCGCCGCTCTCCGCCTGGATTGGAGGATAGAATGAAAAGAAGAATCGTCTCTTGCCAATGGTGATGATACCAGGATATTGTTACAAAAAAAGGCCGCAGATGTTACAGATCTGTGAAACCTCAGCGAAGGCCCTCAAAAAACTCCCGCAGCAGGGCGGCGCAGGGCTCCTTCAGGATGCCGCCGTAGACCCGGGGCCGGTGGTTGAAGCCCTCCATGAAGAGGTTGAGGACGGAGCCGCAGCAGCCCGCCTTTTCGTCCTTGGCCCCGTAATACACCCGGTCGATACGGGCGTTGACGATGGCCCCGGCGCACATGGGGCAGGGCTCCAGGGTGACGTAGAGGGAGCAGCCGTGGAGGTTCCAGCCCCCCCGGCGGGCGCAGGCCGCCCGGATGGCCTCCACCTCGGCGTGGGCCAGGGCGTCGCCGTTGGCCTCCCGGCGGTTCCAGCCCTCCCCGATGATGGTCCCGTCCCGGTCGGCCACCACGCAGCCCACCGGCACGTCCCCCGTCTCCAGGGCCTTTCGGGCCAGCTCCAGGGCCCGGGTCATATAGGTCTCCGGCGTCATGGCCGTCCCTCCTCTTCCCTCGGGGTGTCCACGTCCAGGAGCTCGGCTGGGTCCCCCGCCTCGGTGAGGGTGAGGAGGTCCCGGTGGGCCCGGATGACGGCGCTGCCGCCGGTGTCCCCGGTGAGGGCCATGAGCTCCGGATAGAGGGCCTTGGGGAAGATCACCGGGTTGCCCTTTCTCCCCTGCCAGGAGAGGGCGTGGATGCGGTCGGGAGATTCCTGAAAGGCATTTAACAGCTTGATAATACTGCCCGTAGTCAAATTTGGCTGGTCGCAGACGGCAAACAGGGCGCCGTCGCTCCGCCAGGCCGCCTGGAGCCCCAGACGGATACCCGCCGACACCCCCTCCCAAGGGTGGCAGTTTTGCAGGGCGAGATAGCCCGCCCGCCCGGCGTCGGAGAGGATCTGGCCGTACTGGCTGGTGACCACCGCCGGGGAGAAGAGGGCGGGGGGCAGGGCGGCGAAGGCCCGGCGGTAGAGGGGCTCCCCTTCCCACAGGGCCAGGAGCTTGTTGCCGCCGTACCGCCGGCCGTAGCCGGAGGCCAGCAGGATGCAGGCGATCTTCATGAGGGACCTCCTTTTGGGGTGGGGATGGGAGAAGGCCGGGGGCGGCGCGGTGCAGGACGCGGCGAGGTTTGGCGCGCCGGGGTCGTCGCGCCCCACAAAATCGGGCGGCACCGCGCTGCGGGCGGCCAAAGGCCGCCCC
>DXDV01000052.1 GCA_019115345.1 Candidatus Intestinimonas stercorigallinarum
TGTAGGCCCGGGCCAGCTCCCGGATGTGGCCCACCACGGTGCCCACGCCGATGACCACCTTCAGGCCCAGCTCGTTTTTCAGGGCGTTCTCCACCTGCTCCGCCACCCGGTAGAGGTCCTTGGCCTCCACCCCGTCCCCCAGCTGCTTGATGAGGGTGAGGTCGGTCTCGTTGATGGACAGCACAAAATCGCTCTGCTTATCCGGGAACAGGGCCTGGACCACGTCGATGGCCGCCATATCGGTGGTGCCCACCTGACGGATGAGGAACACGGCCCGGGGCGCCTCCGAGACGAAATGGAGCTCCTTGGCCCGGACATAGATATCCCCCAGCAGGATATTGTCGGAGATGATGCTCTTGACAAAGGTGGCCTTGTCGTGCTTCTCCTCATAGTAGGCCTTGGCGCCGTTGAGGGCCACCACGGCCATAGCGCACACCGTCCGGGCGGTCTCGTCCTCTCCCCGGGCGAAGGCGGCGTAGTCAAACTGGGAGCTCCACCCCGCCAGCGGCTTGAAGGTGTTCCCTCCAAAGGTCACCAGCTCGGTCTCGGCGGCGTTGACCGCCTCCACCGCGTCGGACCACTTTTCTCCAATGCAGGTAAGCTCATTGCAGGCCACCACCGTTCCTTCAGAATCGATGACGCCGATGGCGCGGTCGGTGCTGTCCTTCATCTGCAAAACCACGCTTTGGAAAATCCGGCTGGACATCGTGCGTTGCCCCCTTCTCTCCGCGCTTTCGCGCGCAAAATATCTCTTTCCTTCCAACTCGTTTCACAACTGCCAAGTTGACTTCTCTATTATACTGTTTTTTTTCTCCCTTTTCAATAGGTGATTTGTACTTTTTTGTGAAAAATGCCGAAGAACCTTGCCCTCTGCTGTCCTCAGGCACCCCTTTTCAGCCAAGTTTTCCCAGTACCTCCCGCTCCTCCCGGGTCAGGGGCCGCCAGGCGCCGGGGGCCAGGTCCGGGTCCAGGGCCAGCGGACCCATGGACAGCCGCTTGAGGTAGGTCACCGGCTTGCCCCGGGCGGCCAGCATCCGCTTGACCTGGTGGTATTTCCCCTCCCGGAGGGTCACCAGGCCGGTGTCCGGCTCCTCCAGCACCTCCAGCTCCGCCGGCAGGCAGTGCAGGCCGTCCTCCAGCGTCATCCCGGCCCGGAAGGCGGCGCTGTCCGCCCCGTCCAGGGTCCCGGCCACCCGGACGAAGTAGACCTTGTCCACGTGCTTCTTGGGAGAGAGGAGCCGGTGGCCCAGGGGGCCGTCGTTGGTGAGGAGAAGGAGCCCCTCGGTGTCCTTGTCCAGCCGGCCCACGGGAAAGAGGCCCAGCCGCCGCAGGTGGGGAGGCAGCAGGTCCAGCACCGTGGGCTGCCTGGGGTCCTCGGTGGCTGAGAGCACCCCGCCGGGCTTGTGGAGCATGAGGTAGGTGAATTTCTCCCCGTCCACCGGCTCGCCGTCCACCGCCAGCGCCGCCGCCGCCCGGTCCAGCTTGTCCTCCGGCCGGGCCGCCACGACCCCGTCCACCGTCACTCGGCCCGCCTTCACCAGCTCCTTCACCTCCCGCCGGGACCAGCGCCCGGTGCCCGAGAGGATCTTATCCAGCCGCTCCAATGCCATTTCCGCCTTCTCCTTTTCCACGGTCATAACCCCGCTCCCGGCCGCATATCCATCCCATAAGACAGCATATGGAAGGAGCGTTGCGCTGTGTTTATCTGGACCGCCAAGCTGCGCCGGGGCAGGCTGGCCGCCGGTGCGGCCGCCCTGCTGCTGGCGCTGTGCGCCGCCGCCGTCCTCTCCGGCAGCCTATCCGCCGGCGACGTGGATACCGTCTCCCCCGCCTCCGCCAGTCCCAAGGGCGTCAAGACCAACGAGGACCGGGTGGCCTACCTGGAGAGCTATGGCTGGACCGTCTCCCCCGAGGCGGTGTCGGTAGAGGAGCTCCTTATCCCCGAGGAATTCGACGAGACCTACGACCAGTACCTGGCCCTCCAGGCCCAGCAGGGCTTCGACCTCACCCAGTACAGGGGCAGGCGGGTGAAGCGGTACACCTACGAGGTGACCAACTACCCATCCGGAGAGCAGGGGGTAGAGGCCGGGCTCCTTATCTACAAGGACACCGTCATCGGCGGCGAGGTCCTCTCCGCCAAGCTGGGGGGGTTCATTCAGGGCCTGGCCATGCCCTCCTGACACAGGACAGATCAGGCTGCCGAAAAAGTCCTGAGCGGCTTTCCCGGCAGCCTGTGTGCATGGGCCCGGCCGATGGATGCGCGGCAGCGGGGGCGCTCCGCCGTCACATGCTCCCCCTCACTCCTTCACGATGTGGACGTTGAGGTGGTTGTAGGTGAGCTCCACGCCCTCCCGGTCGAACACCGCCCGGATCTGCTCCAGCAGGTCGTAGTAGAGGTCCCAGTAGTCCTCGGTGGCGCACCATACCCGCAGGGTGTAGCCCACGCTGCTCTCCCCCAGGGAGGTGGTGCGGACAAACGGCTCCGGGGTAAAGAGGGCCTTGGGGTGGGCGCCGATGACCTGCCGCATGAGCTCCTTCACCCGCTCCGGGTCGGCGTCGTAGGAGACGGTGAAGGTGAGGTCCACCCGGCGCTGCTCCTGCTTGTTGTAGTTGACGATCTTCTCGGCGGAGATCTCGCCGTTGGGGATGTAGATGATCTTGTTGTCGATGGTCTTGAGCTTGGTGTAGACAAGGCCGATCTCGCTGACCGTGCCCGACACTCCGCCGGCGTCCACATAGTCTCCCACCGCGAAGGGGCGGGTCACCATCACCGTGATGCCCCCCGCCAGATTGGACAGGCTCCCCTGAAGGGAGAGGGACAGGGCCACGCCGATGACGCCCAGCACTGTCACCAGGGAGTTGATGGGGAATTCCAGATAGCTTGCCACCACCAGTCCGGTGAAGATCCACAGCAGGACCTTCAGACAGGAGCGGGTGAATTTGTGGACGGTGGGCTCCACCTTCAGCCGGGTCATGGTCCGGTCGGTCAACGTCATGACCACCTTCATGACGGCCAGACAGCACAGGAAGAGCGCCGCGCAGTAGAGGACCTTGGTCAGGGTCAGGCCCCGGGCCACCTGTTCGAATACCTCCACCGTCTCCTCCGGCACGGTGGTGGACGTGGGCAGGGATACGTCCATCTCGGTCCCTCCTCTCTATGAGGCAGTATATCAATGGCTGGATTCCATAAAAGCGGCTCAAAGGAGCCGCTTTTATGGAATTGCGCGGCTGCCGCCGCGCGAATCAGCCGATTTTCGGTTTGTTCAGCAGATATTATATCACAAGAACCGTCAAAAGAGAAGCGATCCGCGCAAAACTCCCGCGCCGCCGCTTCCCACAAAAAATCCCCTGCCGGATGGGCGGGGGTCATAAGAAAGTAATATTGCTTTTTGCAGGAACGGCATGGCTTCGGTCATGCCGTTTCCTGTTTCATCAGTTCGTCCACGGGGATAAA
>DXDV01000053.1 GCA_019115345.1 Candidatus Intestinimonas stercorigallinarum
CGTGGGTCTGGGTCCCCGGAGGATTACGACTCGACGAAGATCACCATCAGGGCCACATCAGCATCGTCCAACAACATCATCGCCGGTAACCTGGTTATGGGCAAGGATGTAGAGGACTCCGGTACAGGCAACCTCGTGATCAACAACAAATTTGAGTAAGGAGGAGCACCCATGAGAATTTACCTGCAGGACGGCACGGAGCTGGAGCCCCTGGATATCTCCGGGGAGCCTGCAACCGTGCAGGGAGAGGCCCGGGACAGTCTGGTCATTGCGTTCCCGGCCTCCGCCGGGCTGGAGGCCATCAACACCGCATTTTCCGCCGCCAACTGCGAGAGCATCCGCATCGTGGAGGATGGAGGGACGGAGCACATCCACACGGGCTATGTGCTCCGGGTGTCGTTGGTGCTGGCCCCCGGAGAGGACGAGAGCGGCGACGGGCGGATCGCCGTCACCATGGCCAAACGTAACTACGCCGAGGAGCAGCTCCTGGCCATCCGCACCATGGCCGAGGAGACCGCCGCTCAGATGACCGACACCCAGCTGGCCCTGCCCGACGTGTCCGTGGGGCCGCCCGGGCCCCAGGGAGAGACGGGGCCGCAAGGCCCCCAGGGTCCCGCCGGAGCCGACGGCTACACCCCGGAGCGGGGCGTGGACTACTGGACCGAGGCCGACCGGCAGCAGATGGTGCAGGACGTGATCGACGCCCTGCCGGTCTACAACGGGGAGGTGGAGAGCGTTGGCTGATATTGCAATCACCGTGGACGGCGGCACCTCCAAGCGCCTGCTGACCGCCGGGAAATACTGCGACAAGGACATCCTGGTCACCGCTACGGGTGGCGGCGGTGGTGAGCCGGAGCCACCTGACGACGGCAAGACCCGGCTCTACATCACCGTCCCCGCCAACTCCATGCCGGACCGGGACCCGCCCCGGAACCAGGTGCCCCTCTACATCCAGCAGTCCGTGGCCAACGGCGTCACCATCGACTGGGGTGACGGCAGCGACCCGGAGACCCTGCCCGGCACCAGGAACGTCAACACCACCCACACCTACCAGACCGCCGGGGATTTTGTCATTACGCTGGACCCGGCGGAGGGGTGCACGCTTGGCCTTGGCGCCGGAAATTCAGTGAATTGCGTGCTTGGACCAACCAAAAACAATGGGCGTGTCTACTGCGGTATGCTTCAGCGTGCCGTGATCGGAAGCAGAGGTATCAGAAGTATAGGAATCTGTGCGTTCCAATATTGCTCCTCCCTCGCCTCCGTGACCATTCCCGACGGCGTGACCAGCATCGGGAGCTATGCGTTCCAATATTGCTTCTCCCTCGCCTCCGTGACCATTCCCGACGGCGTGACCAGCATAGGAACCTATGCGTTCCACAATTGCTACGGCGTAAAAGAGTATCACCTCCTTCCGACGACTCCTCCGTCTTTGTCCAATGCGAACGCTTTTAACAGCATCCCCTCCGACTGCATCATTTACGTCCCAGTCGGCAGCCTGGAAGCCTACCAAACCGCCACGAACTGGTCCACCTACGCCGACCAAATGAGAGAGGAGGGCACCTGATGATTCAGACTGAGACCTACGAGAAAAACGGGAGGACTCTCGCGCGCACTTACTCTGACGCCGGATACCGCATCCGGCAGGATGGCACGGGGGCGGTGTACGACGAGGCGGTGGACCCCGTTGAAATGGGGCGCACCTACACCGAGACCGATGAACAGCGCCCGGACGCCGAGCTGGCCGCCCAGGAGGCCCTGGACATCATCACGGGGGTGGCACAATGACCGAAAAAGAAGCCCGCGCCCTGCGCTCCCTCATCACCCAGGGCGCCCAGTCTCTGAGCGACGCCCAGGTCTCCACTGCGCCGGAGGTGCTGCCCCGGCTAAAGTACGACGGCTCCCTGATCTCCAACGGCACCCGCATCAACTGGAACGGGACCATCAAGCGGTCCGCCGTGGACCTGTGGGACACCGAGGCCAACGACCCCGACCACGCCCCCACCCTCTGGGAGGACGTGCTCTACCGGGACGGTTACCGCATCATCCCGGAGACCATCACCGTTGGCCTCCAGTTCTCCAGCGGCGAGCTGGGCTGGTGGGGGGACAAGCTGTACCGCTCCCTGCGGGACGCCAACGTGTGGACGCCGGCGGACTACCCCGCCGGGTGGGAGGAGGTAGGTTAATGGCAAAAGCGATCTGCGGCACCCCCCTCTCCCGCATCCGGCGGGTGGAGATCTACATCAACAAGCGCGAAAAGACCCTGGCCGAGGTCAAGGCGGCCACCGGGGCGGACTACGTCCTCAACGGCGGCCTCTTTGAGGGGGACCGGGCCGTCTGCCACCTGAAGGCCGGCGGCAGGGTCTGGGCCTCCGACCCCTACACCTACTGGGGCTACGCCTGGGATACCGGCCCCGACATGGCTCTGGTGGGCGTCCCTGCCCCGGGGAAGGGGAACTACATCTGCTGCGTCTGCCTCCTGCGGGGCGGCAAGGCGGAGCGGCTCATCTACGGCAGCGACCTGGCCGGCCGCCGGCCCAGGACAGCCATGGGCCTCAAAGACGGGGACCTGTGCCTTTACTGCTCCACCGACGGCGCCACCCCGGAGGAGCTCCAGGCCGAGCTCCTGGACAAGGGCTGGGAGTCCGCCGTCATGCTGGACGGCGGCGGCTCCAGCCAGTGCGACCTGGGCGGCCAGATCATCACCGCCAGCCGCAAGGTCCACAATCTTATCTGTGTCTATCTGACGGACAAAAGGGAGGAGACACCCATGGACGGCATCACCCAGCGCATGATGACCAAGAACCCCTGCTACACCAGCGGCCGGACCATCACCCCCAAGGGGATCATGGTCCACTCCACAGCCGCTCCCGGCGTCATGGCCCAGGCCCTGGCCCAGCGCTGGGACACTCCCACGGCGCAGGCTGCCGTCCACGCCATCGTGGACAACAACGTCACCCTCCAGACCCTGCCCTGGACCGCCCGGGGCGGCCACGCCGGCAGCCAGGCGGGTACGGCCAACGGTACCCACATCGCCTTTGAGATCTGCGAGCCACAGGCGTGCCAGCTCCTGCCGGAGGAGTGGGAACCCCTTAAGCGGGGCGACACCGGCTGGGCGGTGGAGCGGCTCCAGCGGGAGCTCACCGCCCGGGGCTACGACCCCAAGGGCATCGACGGCAGCTTCGGTCCCGGCTGCGACGCCGCTCTGAGGGCCTGCCAGGCCGACCTGGGCCTGGAGGTGGACGGCTCCTGCGGCCCCGCCACACTGGCCGCCCTGGCGGACCGGGAGGGCTCCTTCCTGGCTTACGACCCGGCGGAGGTGCAGGATTACTTCGACGCGGTCTGGGGGAGGGCGGTGGCCCTGACGGCCCACCTGTGTGAGACCTACGGCCTGGACCCCATGACCGACGTCCTGGACCACAGCGAGGGCCACGCTTTGGGCATCGCCTCCAACCACGCCGACGTGGGCCATTGGTTCCCCCGGCACGGCAAGAGCATGGACGACTTCCGGGCGGCGGTGCTGGCAACCTTGACAGGGGAGAACGTGTCCGAGTTGGACACCGCCGTGGACAAGCTGGCCGGTGCGGGGCTGATCGACTCCCCCGACTACTGGAAGGGCGGGGAATACTCCGCCGACAATGTGAAGCAGCTGCTCATCAAGTGGGCGGCCTCGCTCTGAAGGAGGGATAAGATGGAGAACATCAACGCTTTTAAGGCGGCGCTTTCCGCGCTCCTGGCCGCCCTCACCGCTCTGTGGGGGTGGTTCGGCTGGCTGGTGATCGCCTGGATCGCCTGCATGGCCATCGACTACATCACCGGCTCCTGCGCCGCCATCCGGGCAGGGAAGTGGTCCAGCTCCGTGGCCAGGGACGGCATCTGGCACAAGATGGGCTGCGCGGTGGCCGTCATCGTGGCTGCCATCCTGGACATGGTCATCGGCATGATCCTGACCAACATCCCCAGCGTCACCCTGCCCTTTACTTATGAGGTGTTCTTCTGCCCGCTGGTCCTGGTCTGGTACATCCTCACCGAGACCGGCAGCATCATCGAGAACGCCGGTGCCATGGGCGCCGACATCCCGCCCTGGCTCACCGGCGCCATCGAGGCGCTGAGAAGTAAGGTGGATGATACGGGAGAAAAGAACGAGTGAAGTAGGCTCTCTGGGCAGAAGTGTGTTACTAACGGATAAAAGTTAGTGATAATGCCAATGTCCAAAAAGTTTCCATCATGCTAAAATAACCTATCCAGTGGGTGAAGCTGGGTGCGCATTATGTACCCCGCTTTGGAAATTGATTAAAATTACGTTAATTCGGGCAGGATGGACTTGCGCGGGAGAGCGGCCCGGTATAGAATAAAGCCAGAAACCCAAACAACCAATTCTAAAAGCGGGAGGTTTTTCATATGACTTCTTTTGACGACCTGAAGGCGAAGGCGCTGGATCTGGCCCAGGCGGGCGCGGCCAAGGCCAAGGAGCTCACCGATATCGCCAAGCTGAACATTGCCAATTCCTCCGAGGAGGATACCATCCGCAAGGCGTATATCGACCTGGGCAAGCTCTACTACGCCGAGCGGGGCATGGCCCCCGAGGGCGCCTATGTGACCCTGTGCGAGAAGATCACCGCCGCCAAGCAGCGGATCGAGGAGAACAAGGCCAAGATCGCGGAGATCAAGCGGGCCGGCAACATCGATGACGACGATGTGGCCGCCTATACCTGCGACTGCTGCGAGGAGGAGACTGTGGAGGCCCCAGCCGAGGAGCCCGTCGTGGTGGAGCCCCTGGCCGACGACAAGCCCAAGGAGGAGTAAATCCAGAGCTTAAAAGGTCCCGTCCCTCCCAAAATCGGGAGGAACGGGACCTCAGGCTGTCGAAAAAGTCCCCCATGGGACTTTTTCGACAGCCTGCATCCCGTTACTTTTCCGCCCTGGAGAGGGCGAAAAAGTCCTCGCTTTGCTCGCCGCAGCCCTTGCCCTGCAAGGACTGCGGGGGATGTCATCCCATTCGAGGCGGGCTGCCGCCCCCTCGAGCTCCCCTGCGCCTCTGCGGCACGTCTGCCGTCTCACGGAGGTTTTTCGACAAGCTGAGGTCCCGTTCCTCCCCAAATCGGGAGGAACGGGACCTTTTTTTACCGGCGCGCCGGGCAAAAAAACCGTGCGGGAGGACCTCTCCCGCACGGCGCATGACGGATATTTGGGGGACGCCGGATTCAGAGGACCCGGCGGGCGTAGACATAGACGTTGTCGTAGTGGCCGGAGTTCATCTGGTCGATCTGGACCACGTAGCGGTTGGTGGAGGCGTGGATGAACTCGCCGCCCCCGATGTAGATGCCCACGTGGGAGACCGGCTTGCTGGTGCGGTACCGGAAAAAGACCAGGTCGCCGGGCTGCAGCTCGTCCCGGCTGATGGAGA
>DXDV01000054.1 GCA_019115345.1 Candidatus Intestinimonas stercorigallinarum
GGAGGGACACCATCGAAAGTGTCCTTTCCCTTGCGCCCTTTTGGGTACTTTTCCGGCGAGGGAAAAGTACCCCGGGGCCCGGGGGCGGAGCCCCCGAACGAAAGAGATGTTATTCTTCAAACAGGATAAACCCCTCCAGGGCCTCCAGCGCCGCCGGGGCGATCTCCGCCGGCGGCTGTGCCTTGACGGGGGAAATGTCCACCTCCGTCTCCGTCTCCCCCAGCTCCCGCCGCTCCCGGTCGTAGTTCTCCCGCTCACCCGGGTCCCGGAAGGCAAAGGCGCCGGGCCTGGTCATGACCAGATGCCCCTTGTCGTCGGTCTGCCCGTATTTCCGCGCCAGGGCCCGCTCCTGCTCCAGGTAGAAGGCCGCCTCCTCCCGGAGGGCCTTCTTCAGCCGCACCAGAGCCAGGGCCAGGCCATAGGCGCATTTCTCCCGGCTCAGGGCCTCCGCTGCCCCGTAGGCGTTTACAATCTCAATGAGCTTCTTTTTCATGGCGTTTCCTCCGCTACGCTTCTGTTTGACTCCCCAGTCTGGCTTCCAGTTCGGCCACCCTGGCCTTCAGCTTCTTGATCTCCCAGGTGTTGATTGGGATAAATTCGTTATACCGCAAAAAATAGTCGTACCCTCCGTCCTCCCGGGGGCTCTTCACCAGCCCGGCGAAATCCGCCGTGGTGAGCCCCAGCTCCTCCAGAGCCTCCTCCACGTCCTGGGCAATAAATCCGGCGTGGCTCCGCCCGCTGGCACCGTCCCTGAAGCGGAAGGTACACGGCTCCAGCTTGTCCAGCAGCCCGTCCAGCTTGTACAGGCCATAGACGATGGCCTCTTTTTTCTCCCGGTCTGAGGTGTTGATTGTCCCGCTGGCGGCATAGATGTCGGCCCACACCAGCCCACCGTCTCCCAGGTTATACCGGTCATCCGCGCCCGGCAGGAAATCCCCGTGGCAGGAGACGCCGCTCCATCCATCCAGGGTCACATAGCCGTTATAGGACTGAATAAACACGTCGCCTTCGAACGCGCTGAAGCGGAGCGCGCCGCTGGTCAGATCAAAGGCGCCACTTTCCGCGCTGGCCGCCCCTGTCATCTGGATTTCTGCCCCAATGTCTCCTGATCGGTCATATAAGTAGATCGTGTTTCCGTACAGGCTGTCCAGGTACAAAGTGTCCGTGTCGATGGCCCCGCCGTCGATGATGGTCCCGCTGCTGCCGTCCAGGTCGGAGAATACCACCACGCCGGTGAAGCGAATCACCACGGAGCTCAGCTCCGTCCGCCCGGCGTCCAGATAGAGGGTAGAGCTGGTGGACCCGTTGGAGACCGACAGGGAGAAGCTGTTCACCGTCTGGGTCAGGGCACTGATGTCCCCCTCGGCGTTGGATATCCTGGTGGAGAAGGTGGCGTCCGTCTGCTGCAAAACGGAGATGTTCCCCTCCGCCGAGCTAATCCGGCTGGTCAGTGAGCTGGCGGTCTGCTGCAAGGTGGAGATATTTCCCTCCGCGCTGGAGATCCGGCTGGTCAGACTGTCGGCGGTCTGCTGGAGGCTGGAAACATCCCCGTCGATGTTGCTCACCTGGCTCTGGAGCCCCTCGGCCGTGATGGTCAGGCTGGTGATGTCCCCCTCCGCGTTGGACACCCGCAGGGCCAGGCCCGTGGCCTCAATGGCCAGCTCGGTGAGATTTCCCTCCGCGTCTGAGATCCTGGCGTAAATGGGGTCCGTGATCTCCCGCAGCCCCGCCTCGTTGAAGTTCCTGCTGTCGAGGTTGCGAAGGCAGTAGCGCAGGTTCTCCAGCAGCATGTAGGTGTAGTTGTACAGCTGGTTCACCTTCTGGTCCGTCGTCTCCGTCCCGGTAAATTGGGGAAAGTTAGTGTCCAGCGCGAGAAAATCCTTGGGCAACCTCCGTCACCTCCTTATATGCGCAGAGGCCGCCGCATCGCGGCGGCCTCTGCCGTTTATTCCCTGTAGCACCCTGCCCGGTCCTGGATGACCAGCAGGCGCACCATGTCGTGGCTCAGATCCAGGCTCTGGCCGTCGCCGTCCAGGTACTTCTTGTCGAGGAGCTTCTGTACCGTCTCCCGGGCCCAGTCCGGGCACTCGTCCACGGTGTTGTATCTCCTGTCTGCCGGCGCGGCTGGCGGAACGTAGCCCGGCCAGCCGCTGACAACCACCTCCCTGCCGCTGCGGTTGTCCCAGCGGGAGCGTTTGGAGCGTACATCCACATGGGTAAAGGACTGATAGACCCCGATACCGCCGCTCTCCGGCATCAGGTATTCGGCGTACTGCGCCACCTCCAGGGGGGCCGCTCCCGCCACCACGATGTCTGCCGCCGTGCCTTTGACGTGCTGGCTGCCGGTAGCGCCGCCCACTGCCTTGTTGTGGGCCGGGGTCCGGTAGGCGGAGTTGATGCTCACCGCCGCCCCAAAGTGGTCCCGGATCTTCTGAAGCAGGGCCACCAGATCCGTGTCAACGAGGATCTTGTCGGAGCCGTCCTTGCAGGCGAACTCCCGTACGCGGAAGTTCGCGGACAGGCTCTGCTCCCCGTGGGCTTTGCGGCTGTATGTCACCACGGTACCCATCATTTGCCCCCTATCTGCTTGGCCGCCTGATTGATGCCGGTGGCCGCCAGGCCGCTGACGATCCCCACCGCCGCCGCGGTGATGTAGTCTTTGGCCGGGAACTCCGGCATGATGTACATGGCGGCGATCCCCAGCGCCATCCCGCACGCGCCGCAGATAATCGGTATCCACTTGTTGTCCAGCCGCGTGGCCTTCACGGCCTGTCCGATCAGCAGGCAGATGACGGTGATCGCCGCCACCCCCGTGATCCCAAGAGAAGAAATGTCCATCGTATGTAACCTCCTATTCGATGATGACCCAATTCTCTGCCAACATATCCGCCTGGGAGGCAAGCCACCCCATCTGCACGCCGGAAGTCCCGACAAAGGCGAAGGCCCTGTTGCCGATGGCCTCATGGCTTGCGTTGATGATCTCACCTGTCGGGTTCACATAGCTGATCCCGGTCGCAAGCTCCACATATTGTCCCTTGCCGTTCCAGCCCTTCCGGGCGATCCTCTTGCCCTTCCTGGCCGCCTCGATAGCCATGCCAAACGTCATGGCGTCGGTACGGCGGTAGGCTTCCTCGAACACATCCTTGGGGCTCCAGCTCTCGTAGCCGTCCTGGTAGCGGACACGGTAGCCTGGTTCCTCCGGCTCCATGCTCCGGGGAATAGGCCATGTCAGGTCGTAGACTTTCCCGCCCTTCCTGACAGCGGGGACCGCCTCAATGATTTTCGTGCCGATGTACTGATCCATAGCAGCTTCTCCTTTGTCATGAAAATTGTCATTACTTTTTGACCGGCCGCTTACAGCGTCTCCTCCTCGTGGGCAGCCTGGTTGAGGTGCTTATCCAGCTTGTTGAGGGCTTCGGATACCGGGCCGTTGCAGCCCTGCTCCCGCAGCCCCTGGAGACACGCCTTCACCCCGTAGCAGATCAAAGTCTGTTCCTTACGGATCGCCGCCAGTTCACGGTCCTGCCGCTTCTGCCGGTCCACGAAGCGGACGCACCACAGGACCAGTCCGCCGATCCCGCCCAGAGCCGCCAGCAGTGATCCTATCAGGATCACGTCCTCCGCCCGGATCGTTACTTGCATACGCTTAAACCCCCTGGATCATGTAATATTGGACCTGGCCGGTGTTGATCTTGGCAAAGCTCTCCGCCCCGTTGATGGCTGCCACGTGGCCGCCGTCCAGCATGACCGCCAGCTCCAGCCCCAGCTTCCGGCAGTGCTCGTCCACCTTCCTGCCGGTCATGCCGGCGCAGTAGATCAGGTAGACCATGCCGTCCTTGACCCCCAGGGCCGTGTGGTTGGTGCGCCGCAACACATCGGCGTACTGGCCTGAGAAGCCCTCCTCCTGCGGGCCGTAGAGATCCAGGAGGCCCATGCCGCCCACGGCCCATTTCACGCCGTCCGGGAGCTCTTTGGAGGACATGCACCTCTGGATACCAAACTCGCCGGAGTAAAGACGGTACAGCACGGACTCCGGCTTGCCCAGCCAGGCGTGGCAGGCGCTGGCACACACCGCCTTTCCCCAGCTCACCAGGATGGAGCACGGCTTCCTCTGGTAGCTGAAGGACCCGGACAGGCTGTTGCTGTAGCCCTTCAGTCCGGCCACAGGATTGCAGACCACAATGTCCCTCGCGATGATCGTGGGCTGCCCATAGATCCGCAGAGTGAGCGGGAAGCAGTCCGCCCCCAGCTTGGCGGCCACGGCGGCCATGGTCTCCCCGCCGATCATGCCGTCCTCTGCCGCTCTCACGGCCCGCTGGATGGCTTTTATCATGTTGGTTTCGCTGGTTGTAGAGCCGATGATGGTGTTCATGGTGGCCTCCTTAAAGACTGATGATGTTACTTCGGCGGGCGTTCCTGGAGGCGACAGCCGATTCCCGAGCTCTGGTTCGACTTGCCGTTGAAGCCGACGCAGAACGGCCCATAAAACAGGTACTGGCTATAGTCACCGCCATGGCGCAGGCACGGGCCACCACCGCTGAAACCCCAGTCATCCGGGACATAAGTAGTTTGACTACCGCTTGTCGCAGCCGGACGGAGCGCCCATTCAAACCCGCTTTGTGTCGGGATTGCCAAGTCGGACGGATAACCGCTCGAAGGCATGGAACCAATCAGCGTGCCGTTGGCGTTGTCGCTGAACTTGGCGGGATTGAGAATGACATTCAGGCCGCTGCTGGTATAATAGCAGCCGTCCATCCAGTCAAAGACATTATCCCACCAGCCCTCGATATTCCGGTACTGGGTA
>DXDV01000055.1 GCA_019115345.1 Candidatus Intestinimonas stercorigallinarum
ATCTCAAAAAACTGGCCAGGTGGCTGTGCCAGGAGAGCCTTGCCTCTCTCTGCATACTCCTTCTTTGGCCGCTACATGACCCAAACTCGGCGTATGCTTGACGCATAAGCCGGGTTTTTCGACAGCCTGAGGGCGGGCCCGATGCACGGGCCCGCCCTCTTTTGCCGGAAAAGGAAGCAGTAACAGTGAAGAATGAAAAAGTATGGTGTGCCGCTGCGCGGCCCGGATCTCAATGCCGCTTCTTGGCCGTTCACGACTGCCTCATCCTTCTCCGGAGCCAGAGAATGAGCAGCAGGGTCATTGCCGCCACGGCGGCCACCAGCACCGCCGCCAGGATGAGCTGCGTCCGCTGGGCGCTCCTCATCTCGTCCGCCCGGGCCTCCACCCGGTCGATGACGGCCTGATCCGGCTCCACAGACGTCCCCGCCGGGTCGGACAGGCAGATCCACACAAAGCGGTAGCCATAGATGTAACGCGTGTAGCCCCAGAACTGCCCCGCGCTGTCCACATAGCAGGGGCTCAGGACATCCGCCGAGTAATCCACCGAGGTAAGGGTCCCCAGGGGTTCCGCCGCCCCGGGGTAGAGCCATAGGGTGGCCACCACCCCCTCCAGGGCATCCGCGTAGGCGGGGTCGAAGTCCACGAAGTCTCCGGCGTAGAGCTCGGCGAAGGCGGCCGTCTCCGCGGCGGGCTCCGGGGGCTTCTGCCCGGGGACCACCACATCGGCCCGGGCGGCGGCGGGCAGTACCGCCAACGCAAGGAGCAGAACGCAGGCCAGACATCTCTTTTTCATCACAGGAGCCCTCCCATCCAAAGTCCGAATCCGAAGGAACAGCCGTTGGCACACAGAGAAAGGAGCACGGGGGCCCGGATGTGCCGGGCGCACAGGCGATAGACGATCCCCTCCGCCCCCACGGCGGCGCACTCCAGCAGCAGGAGGAGCCAGGGGGCCGGGAAAATGAGGTCCAGCAGGACCACCACCGGATTGGTGAGCACATTGGCCAGGGCGCACAACAGCAGGTCCTGCCTCCGCGCCCCCCACAGCAGGGCCAGGGGCAGCTCCACGGCCAGGGTGAGGCCCAGGCAGAGCAGGAAGTGGTTCAGCACGGCCCATCCCCCCTTCTCAGGCCCAGGAGCAGGAGGGGCAGGGAGATAATGGCGGCCAGGGCGGCGGACAGGGGTCCCCCCGGCAAAGGGTCATACCCCAGCAGAGAGGGGAGCACCCCCAGAAAAAGGGCGAAGGTGAGCAGTCCGAAGGCCAGGCCCCGGGCGCCCCGGAGGCGGCGGGCCGCCCCCCAGAGGGTGAGGGGCATGGTCATGTTGAAGAGGCATACGGCGGCCAGGCCGGGTCCTGCCCGCCCCGCCAGGAGGAAGCAGGCCGCCGCCGGGACCAGGGAGAGCCAGGCCGTCCGCCGTGGTCCCAGCCGGTCGGCCAGCAGACCCCCGGCGGCCTTGCCCCCCGCCGTGGCGCAGGCCAGGACCAGGGGCAGTTCTCCCTTCCAGGGGAAGTCCCACAGCGTACCGGCAAAGGACCGCAGCACCACCACGGCGAAGAGGCACAGGAGAGGGAGCCGCCCCTCCCCTCCGCCCTCCGGCATCAGGTCCAGGGGGGCGTTGGGCTCCCCCCTCCCCCAGCGGAGAAGGGCGGCCCCCAGGCCCAGAAGCGCCAGGACCGCCACCGGGGCGGGGAAGCCGTCCCCCGGAGCCGGCAGGGTACCCAGGGCGACGCCCAGGGCCCCCGGCGAGACAAAGAGCCCCAGGGGGCCGCAATTTTCACTTCCGTTGAGGGCATAGAGCCCGCCCCCCACGTGGAAGCAGGCGTTGCCCAGCCCGGCGCAGACGGCGGCGGGGAGCAGGCCGGGCAGTCCCCAGGCCAGGGCAGTGAGCCCACAGCCCAGGGCGGCGAACCGCCGGGGCCCGCCCAGGGCGTCGGCCAGCAGGCCCACCGGCATCTGGACGGCAAAGGCGAAAAAATTGTACAGCAGCAGCGCGGTGACGGCGCCGCCGCCCCCCTCCAGCCGCCCCAGCACCAGCAGAGCGCAGGCGAAGTCCACCCAGAAGTGGGCGGCGGCGTAGAGGGGCAGGGCCCGGAGCTTCATGGCGGACGGCCTCCTTCCCAAACGGACGCGCAGCCGGGTCTTTCCTTTTTTCAGACGTGGATAACGCCGGAAAGTTCCCCGGCGGAGGGGGCTTTCCTCCTGATGTTTGGAAGGGCGCGCCCCTTACAGTTCCACATAGACATCCTCCCTCCCCGCTTTGGAGAGGAGACCGTCCCCCGGGACATCCCCTTCGCCGGGCAGACCCAGCAGCCCCCAGAGGAACTTCCGCAGTCCCTCCGGGGAGAACCGCCGCCGGAGGGTCTCCATGTCCAGGTCCCGCTCCCGCTTGGAGAGGCGGCGGCCGTCCGCCGCCAGCAGCAGGGGGACGTGGGCGTAGACCGGCTTCCGGTACCCCAGCCGCTCCATGAGCCAGAGCTGCCGGGCGGCGGAGTCCAGCAGGTCCCGCCCCCGGACCACCCGGGTCACCCCCATGAGGGCGTCGTCCACCGTCACCGCCAGCTGGTAGCCGTACACCCCGTCCGCCCGGCGGATGACAAAGTCGCCGCAGTCCCGGGACAGGTCGAAGGACTGCTCCCCCTGGATGAGGTCCCGAAACCGGATGGTCTCATGGGGCAGGGCGACCTTCCAGGCCGGCGCCTTCACCAGGGCCCTGGCCTCCCGCTCCGCCCGGGAGAGGTCCCGGCAGGGGCAGCGGCCCAGGTCCCGCTCCTCTCCGGGGTGGGGGGCCGAGGCGGCCAGCCGCTGGGCGCGGCTGCACCAGCAGGGGTAGACCACCCCCAGGGACTGGAGCCCGGCAAAGGCGGCGTCATAGAGGGCGGCGCGCTCCCGCTGGCAGTAGGGCCCGTCGGGCCCGCCCACGCCGTAGCCCTCGTCCCAGTCCAGACCCAGCCACCGCAGGTCCTCCACGATGCGGCTGGTCCAGGGCTCCCCGGTGCGGTCCGGGTCCAGGTCCTCCATCCGCAGCACCAGCCTCCCCCCCACCGACCTGGCGTCCAGCCAGGCCGCGTAGAAGGAGAACAGATTCCCCAGATGCATCCGCCCGCTGGGACTGGGGGCGAACCGTCCCTTTTCCGCCATACGCTCCACGCTCCTCTGCTTGTTCTCTCGATCCCATTGAGTGTACCACGGTCCGGGCGTTTTGGAAATAGTGTAATGCGTACTGCAACAATGGCCGGATTCCACAAAAACGGCTCCTCAGAGCCGTTTTATGGAATTGCGCGGCCCTTGCCGCGCGGATCAACCGCTCGGCGGTTGATCCAGCAGACATTGGTGTAAAAAACTCTTGACACCCTTGCCTCCATCTGGTATGCTCAAGGTGTAAAAAGTATTTGACACCTCATGCCGAACATCCGATGCAAAGGAGGTCCTCCCATGCCCACCCTCTCCGCCGTCCTCCCCTATCTGTTCCTGGCCCTGCTGCTGGGGCTCGTCGCCCTGGACCTCGCCCTGGTGATCTCCCTCATCCGCCCGGGAGATGAGCGAAGGCAGCTCCTCGTCTGGAAGGCCAGCGCCGCAACCCTGGGCGGCATGGCGGGCTATCTGGTCCTCCGGGTGGTCCTGAACTTCGTCCGGGGCTACGAGGGGATCAACCCCTTCACCATGCTGACCACCATGGCCACCCTCTATTTCGTCTTTCTCCTCTATCACCGCGCCCGGTACGGTGGCTGAGCATGGAAAATGACATCAAGGCCCGGCGCGAGCAGCTGGGACTCTCCCAGGGGGCGCTGGCCAAGGCCTGCGGGGTCTCCCGCCAGACCATCAACGCCATCGAGAACAACAAGTACGACCCCACCCTGGCCCTGGCCTTCCACCTGGCCCAGACCCTGGGCGCCACGGTGGACCAGCTCTTTCATCCAAATTGAAACAAGGAGGACCGTCCGGCGCTGCCGGACGGTCCTCTCAGCTTGTAGAAAAACCCAAAGTGGCTTTTTCTACAAGCTGCTGACTTTTTCGATTTCATCGAAAAAGTTCCTGACTACACGCGAAAGTGGGGGCTCACCTGTTCCAGTGTGGCTTCGCCCGAAGGCATCA
>DXDV01000056.1 GCA_019115345.1 Candidatus Intestinimonas stercorigallinarum
TACGGTTTTGTCCGGGACCAGGTGAGGGAGGGGCGGCAGGTCTACATCGTCTGCCCCGCCGTGGAGGAGAACCCGGAGGGGGCCTGGGACCTGAAGGCGGTGACCGAGTACGCCCGGACGCTGGGGGAGCAGGTCTTCCCCGACCTGCGGGTGGGCCTGGTCCACGGCCGTATGAAGGCAAAGGAGAAGGAGGCCGCCATGGCCGCCTTCACCGCCGGGGAGACGAACATCCTGGTGTCCACCACCGTCATCGAGGTGGGGGTGGACGTGCCCAACGCCAGCCTCATCGTCATCGAAAACGCCGACCGGTATGGGCTCTCCCAGCTCCACCAGCTCCGGGGCCGGGTGGGCCGGGGGAAGCACCAGTCCTGGTGCGTCCTGGTCAGCGACAACCGCAGCCCCGACACCCGGGCCCGGCTCAAGGTCCTCACCCAGACCAACGACGGCTTCAAAATCGCCGAGGAGGATTTGAAGCTCCGGGGCCCCGGCGACTTCTTCGGGGCACGGCAGCACGGCCTGCCCGCCCTGCGGGTGGCCGACCTGGAGACCGACGCCCGGGTCCTTAAGGAGGCCCAGGAGGCCGCCGCCCAGGTGCTGGCCGACGACCCGGACCTCGCCGGACCCGGCCACGCCCCCCTGCTGGAGCGGGTGCGGCGGCTCTTTGAGGAGGACCCGGACCGGTTCAACTAACAGAAAAAGAATGGAGAGAACGACAATGGATCTTTTGAAGCGCGCGGAGGAGCTCCACCACACCCTGGAGCCCCACTACAACTGCTGCCAGTCCACCCTCATCCCCTTTGCCGAGGAGCTGGGCCTGGACCACCAGACCATGTACCGGGTGGCCGCCCAGTTCGGCAGCGGCATGCGCCGGGGCTCGGTGTGCGGGGCGGTGACCGGCGGGCTCATGGCTCTGGGGCTTCGGGGGGCGGACAGCCGCACGGCGGCCGAGTTCCAGCGCCGGTTCAAGGAGGCCGCCGGGGCCTTGGACTGCGCCCAGCTGCTGCAAAACGCCAAGGAGCGGGGGGAGGACAGAAAGGCCCACTGCGACCGCATGGTCCTCACCGCCGCGAAGCTGGTGGAGGAGCTCACCGGAGTGAAAGAGAATTGAAGAACCAAAAAGCTCCCGTTTTCCTTTGGGAAAACGGGAGCCTTTTCTGTCTCTCTCAGCCCAGCGCGGCGGTCCCGCCCGCCTTTGGGAGCCGGGCCGGGGCTGCGGGCGGCTTAGGGTCCCGGACCGGGGCCCGGCGGCGGACGGCGATGTGGACGCAGAGGGTGATGAGGCCGCTGAGGAGGAGGAAGCTGTAAAAGCTGATGCCCCGGGACACCATGACGGCGGGGGTGACCAGGGCGGGACCGAAGAAGAGGGAGAAGGCGTGGAGGGCGGCCCCCTCGGCGGCCCCCACGGCGCCGGGCAGGGGCAGAGAGCCCACCGCCAGGGAGACCAGGGCCTGGGCGCCCGCCACCTGGAAGAGGGCGGCCCCCCGGAGCCCGAAGCCCAGATACACGGCGTAGGGCACGGCGTAGAGGGCGGTGAGCTGGAGGAAGGTGAGGAGCAGGAGGGCGGGCAGCAGGCTCAGGTTGGCCCGGAGGCAGGCCGCCCCCTCCCGGTAGGCGGTCATCTGCCGCTCCAGCCCGGCCCGGACGGTTTCCTCCCGCTTCACGAGACCGACCCGGACGCCCAGGGTCACCAGACCGCCGGTGAGCCGCCGGGCTGGGCCGGGGAGGAACATCATGGAGAGCATCCCGGCGGTGAGGACCACCATCACGGCGCCGCCGTAGAGGAGCAGCAGCCCCAGCCCGCCGCCCAGGGCGGAACGGACCTGGGGGAGGAGGAGAAAGGCGGCCAGGGCATAGAGAAAGGTGACGGTCTGGTAGCACACGGCAATGAGCATCATATTGAGGGAGCCGTGGGCGGCGGGGACGCCGTCCTTGGACATGTAGTAGATCTGGGCGGGCTGTCCCCCGGTGGCGGAGGGGGTGATGGAGCTCACATAAAAGCCGACGAAGGAGTAGCCCAGGCACTTCCGGTAGGGGAGGGCGTGGCCCAACCGGCCCAGGATGAGCTTGGAGCACAGGGCCTCGCAGCCCACGAAGCAGAACATGAGCCCCAGCCCCAGGAGCACGTATTGGGGCCGCATGGTCCGGAGGACCTGGGCCAGGGTGGAGAGGGGCTGCTGCCGCAAAAGGAAGAAGAGGGTTCCGAAAATGAGGGCGGCCAGGAGGACCAGGCCCAAGGTGCGCTTGCGCTCCATCAGGCCCACTTCCTTCCGGCGTCCACAGTGAGGGCGGCCACCAGCCGCTCCAGGCTCTGGGCCTCCAGCTGGCCCTTCAGCCGCCGCATGTTCTCCCCCATCCGGGCCAGGGCAGTGTCGTCGGTGAGCAGCCGGGAAATGGCCTCCAGGCAGGCTTCAGGCTCCCTGGGCGCCACCCGGCCGATCTGATGGCGGATGAGGAAGCGGGCGTTTTCCCGCTCCTGCTGGAGGAAGGGGGCCCAGGCCAGGATGGGCAGCTCTGAAAAGATGGTCTCGAAGAGGGTGATGCCGCCGGGCTTGGAGAGCATCAGGTCGGCCCGGGCCATGTAGTCGTATACCCGGTCGGTAAACCCCACCACTTCAATGTGCTCATAGCGGCCGTGGAGCCGGTCGAAGAGCTTTTGGTTGCCGCCGGTGATGATGGTGGTGGAGAGGCCGGGCATGGCGCTGAGCTCCTCGTAGAACTTGTCCTTTTTGGGCAGCAGGCCCAGGCCGCCTCCCATGATGAGGAGGTGACGCACCCCGCCGTCCCGCTGTTCCCGCTGGGCAGGGCGCTTGAACTCCGGCTTCACCGGGATGCCGGTGACCCGGACGCGCTCCGGCTCCACGCCTTTGGCCGCCAGCCGGTCCCGGATATCCCGGGAGCCCACCAGGTAGCAGTCGGTGGCGTCGTTGAGCCACTCGGAGTGGGAGGAGAGATCGGTGATGCAGGTCACCAGAGGGAGGTCGGAGGCCACCTCCTCCTTGTAGTCGGCCACCAGCCGGGCGCAGAAGGGGTGGGTGGCGATGACGGCGTCGGGCCGCTCCTCCCACAGCAGCTGCCCCAGCTTGTCCTGGAAGAGGTCGGAGAGCAGGGGGCGGGTCTTCAGGGTAGCGTTTTCGGTGGCCTTGTAGTAGATATTGTAGAGGCCGCTCCCCTTGGTGACCAGCAGGGAGAAGGCCTTGTAGATGGCCTCGGAGGCGTCAGGGATGGCGTAGGCGGGGAGGTCCACCACCTCCACCTGGGAGCCGGGGAAGGCGCCCAGCAGCTGGAGGCGCAGCGACTGGGAGGCGGAGTAGTGCCCCATGCCGAATTTTCCGGTGAGGATCAGGATCTTCATGGCTGTCCCTCCTTTTCTTGATGGGACCAGTATACAGAAGAGACCTTTAGAAAAACCTGTTCATATTCTTAAAACTTGCTTAAGGATCTCCGACAAGTTCCATAAGGGGGGCGGGGCCCCGGCAGCACAGGGCGGCCCGCCAGCCCTCGCCGGCGTAGGAGGCGAAGGTGAGGCCGTCCAGGGCGGAATGCTCGCCGGGGTCCAGGAGGGGCACGGCGATGGTCCGCGGCGGGCGGTCCAGACCGGCGCCGGTGTATTTTACCGCCGCCTCCTTCAGGGTCCACAGGGTATAGAAGTCCTCCCAGCGGCTCCCCCGGGCCTGGAACCAGTCCAGCTCCTCCGGGGAGAGGACCTTCCGGGGCAGGAAGGGCCGCCGGGGGCGGACCGTCTCCACGTCGGCCCCCACCGGATGGTGGTCCAGGGCGCACAGGGCGTAGGGGCCGCTGTGGCTCAGGTTGAAGCAGTGGCGGGGCAGGCCGGGGAAAAAGGGCTTCCCGCCGGCGGCCCGGTCCACGGGCGGCAGCTTGGCCATCCGCCACGCCTGTCCGGCGGCGTACCGGAGCAGGGCGTGGGCATCCATCGTCTGTGAGAAAAAAAGCCGGGGCATGGGCCTCCCTCCTTGTTCTCCCCCATTGTACCACGCCGGCGGACGGATGCCATCAGGAAATCGTAAAATCGCCGTTTGGCTCTGGTATTCCAGGGCGGTATCCTGTAAAATGGTGACTGCGGACCGGTCCGAAAAGGACCGATCGCCACAGGAGGGATCAGTATGAAACTCATGTCATGGAATGTCAACGGCCTGCGGGCCTGCGTGGACAAGGGCTTTTTTGATTTTTTGGCCGGGCAGGCGCCGGACGTGCTGTGCCTGCAGGAGACCAAGCTCCAGCCGGAGCAGGCCCCCCAGGTGGAGGGCTACCACACCTACTGGAACTCGGCGGAGAAGAAGGGCTACTCCGGGGTGGCCCTCCTCACCCGGGAGATACCGGCGTCGGTGACCTACGGCATCGGCATCGACGAGCACGACCACGAGGGCCGGGTGATCACCGCCGACTTCGGCGGGTTCTACCTGGTCACCGTCTACACCCCCAACGCCCAGGACGGGCTGCGGCGGCTGGACTACCGCATGCGCTGGGAGGACGATTTCCGGGCCTATCTGCTGGGGCTGGACCGGGAGAAGCCGGTGGTGGTCTGCGGCGACATGAACGTGGCCCACCAGGAGATCGACCTGAAAAATCCCAAGACCAACCGGCGCAACGCCGGCTTCACCGACGAGGAGCGGGGCAAGATGACCCAGCTGCTCTCCGCCGGCTTCACCGACACCTTCCGCTATCTCTACCCGGACGTGACGGGGGCCTACTCCTGGTGGAGCTACCGCTTCAAGGCCCGGGAGAAGAACGCCGGCTGGCGCATCGACTACTTCCTGGTCTCCGACCGGCTGTGCCCTCAGATCGAGGCCGCCAAGATCCACAGCCAGGTGCTGGGCAGCGACCACTGTCCGGTGGAGCTGGACCTGGCCTGAGCCGCCGCGCCGCCGCTTTCATTCCAACTCATTCCAGCGCCGCTTCCTGCATAGGCAAAAGAATCCTGCGGATACTAAGCACCGTGACAAACACCACCGCGGGAGGAGACAGATAGATGAAAGCAACGGGCATTGTACGCCGCATCGACGACCTGGGCCGGGTGGTCATCCCCAAGGAGATCCGCCGCACCATAAGGATCCGGGAGGGCGACCCGCTGGAGATCTACACGGACAAGGACGGCGGCGTCATTTTCAAGAAGTATTCCCTGCTGGGGGGGCTGAGCGACTTCGCCGCGCAGCTGTGTGAGAGTCTGAACAAGACCATGGGCCGGGTGGCCGTGATCACCGACCGGGACGCCTGCATCGCCGTGGCGGGGGCGGCCCGGCGGGAGCTGCTGGAAAAACGCATTTCCGCCGAGCTGGAAAACCTGATGGAGGGCCGTCAGGTGTACCAGCATCGGGAGGGGGAAAGTCCGCTGCCCGTCTGCGAGGACAGCGACAAATACCACCTGGATGTGGCCGCTCCCATTTTGTCCGAGGGGGACGTGCTGGGCAGCGTGCTCTTCGTCTCCCAGGAGGGGGGCGTCTCCGGGGAGACGGAATACAAGCTCTTGCAGATGGTGGCGTCCTTCCTGGGGCGGCACATGGAGAGTTGAACAGAGAGAGGAGGGCGGGAGATGCGGCTGTTTGTGGCGCTGACGCCGCCTGCCCGGCTCCAGCGGGAGCTGGAGCGGCAGGCCGTCCGGCTCCGGGGACTGTGCCGGGGCGGCAGGCTGGTCCCCCGGGAAAACCTCCACCTCACTCTGGCCTTTCTGGGGGAGACCGACCGCCGCCCGGCGGTGGAGGCGGCCATGACCGCCGCCGCCGGCGCCCCCTTCGTCCTCCGGACCGCCCCGCCCGGCCGGTTTCCGGGGAAACGGGGGGACCTGTGGTGGATGGGGGTGGAGGAGGCTCCGCCCCTGCTGGCCCTCCGCCGCCGGCTGGTCCGGGCGCTGGGGGAGGCCGGAGTGTGGCTGGATGACGCCAAGCCATTCCGCCCCCACATTACCCTGGGCCGGGACCTGCGGCCGGAGCCGGGGGCCGATCTGAGGGCCTGGGCCGCCGGGTGCCCGCCCCGGTCCTGGCGGGTGGAGACCCTCACCCTGATGGAGTCACGCCCAAACCCCGGCGGCGCGCCCCGTTACATCCCCCTTTTCCACTGTCCGCTGCGTGAGCGTGAATATGAAATATAAGCGGATGTGCCGCAGAAGCCTTAGCTTCCGCGGCACATCCGCTTATATTTCGCCGCTTCCGCGCCTGTGAATGGGCGTGTGGAAGCGGCGGGATCTTCTTTTTGGAAGGCAAAAGGTCCCAGGAACAGCACAACCCCCCGGCCATCCAGCGTGACCGGGGGGCTACACCTGATCCTGAATCTCTACCAAATCGTGTACCTCTTGCTTTCTACGAATTTTTTACGCGCTCAAAATCCGTCGCTTTGGAAAAAGACCTTTGCTGTTGCAGTTACC
>DXDV01000057.1 GCA_019115345.1 Candidatus Intestinimonas stercorigallinarum
TCCTGGTTTTTGGTCTCAAGCTCCCGGAGCATGCTCTCCCGCTGCTCCTTGTCGCCGGTGATGTCCCGGCGCAGCTCCTCCAGCTCGGTGAGGGCCCGCCCGGTGGCGGCCTCCTCGGCCTCCAGGGCGGCCAGCTCCTGGTGGAACCCGGCAATGCGGGCGCTCACCGCCTCCAGCCGGGCCCGGAACTCGGCCTGGCCCGCCGCCTTGCCCTCGGCCTCCAGCCGCAGGGCGGCGGCGGCGCCCTCCAGCGCCTCGATCCTGGTCCGGGCGGCGGCGGTGTCAGCCTCGGTCTGACGGGACCGGCCCTCGATCTCGGTGAGCTCCTGCCGCAGGGCGGCCTTCTGGGCCTCTAACTCGGCGCAGCTCTTCACCTGGGCAGCGTGCCGCTCCTCCAGCTGGAGCGTTCTGTCCTCCAACTCCCGGCGCTGGGCCTGGGCGGTCTCCAGCTCGTAGACGGCCACGGCGGACTCCCGCCGGGCCTCCTCCAGGGCCTTGACCGCCCCATCCATGGCCCGCTGGAGCTCCCCGGACTGGACGTTGAGCCGCTCCAGCTCGTTGGCCCGGCTGAGGATGCCCGCCGACCGGGACGTCGAGCCGCCGGTCATGGAGCCGCCGGGGTTCAGGACCTGGCCGTCCAGGGTGACGATCTTGAAGCGGTAGCGGTATTTTCTGGCCATGGCGATGGCGGCGTCCATATCCTCGGCCACCACCACCCGGCCCAGCAGGTTGGAAAAGATGGTTCGATATTTGGGGTCGAACTCCACCAGCCGGTCCCCCATGCCCACGAAGCCGGGCTCGTGCTCCACGGCGGTGTCCCGGAATTCAGAGGGCCGGACGGCGCTCAGGGGCAGGAAGGTGCACCGTCCCCCGTCCCGGCGCTTGAGCAGGGCGATGGCGGCCTTGCCGTCCTCCTCGCTGTCCACCACGATGTTCTGCATGGCGCCCCCCAGGGCGATCTCCACCGCCACGGTGTAGGGGTCGGGCACATGGACCAGTCCGGCCACAGGGCCGTGGACCCGGCGCAGGTTCCCCCGCTGGGCCTCCCCCATCACCAGCTTCACCGCCTTGGAGTAGCCCTCCCGGTCCTTCTCCATCTCGGTGAGCATTTTAATGCGGGAGGCGATGGCGTGCTGGTCCATCTGGAGCTTCCGGTGGTTCTCCTGGGCCGCATCCATCTTCCGCTTCCGGGACTCGGCCCGCATGGTATAGCCGCTGATGACGTTGAGGAGGGCCTCCCGGTCCTCCTTGGCCTTGGCCAGATCGTCGCCCAGGCTCTGGGCGATCCGCCGGGCGGCGGAGAGCTTTTCCTCCCCGGCGGAGAGCTCCTGCCGGACGGCCTCGTCCCGGTCCAGCAGCTCCTGGGCGGCGGCGGCCAGGGCGGAGAGGAGGGCTCTGGCCTCAGCGGCGGAGGCGTTCTCCACCGCCTCCTTCTCCCGAAGGGCCTCCAGCTCGCTTTCCAGGGTGCCGGCCCCCCGGCGCTGGGCCTGGTCGTCCTGCCGGGCAGCCTCCAGGTCGGCTTCCACCTGGGTCCGCCGGCCGGCGATCTCCGCCAGTCTGGCCCGGCGCTGGCCGATCTGCTCCGAGATGGACCCGGCCCGGCCCTCCTGCTGGTCCAGCTCCCGCCTGACCCGGTCGGCGTTTTCCAGGTTGCTCTGGATCTGGGTCCGAAGCACCGCCACCGCCCGCTCACACTCGTTGGCGTCGGCCTGGCGCTGCTGCATCTGGAAGCGGACGCCCTCGGCCTCCATGTCCTTTTCCCGCATCTGTGCGGCGTAGCCCTCGGCGGCGGCGTAGAGCCGCTCCACCAGGGCCTGGGCCTCCTCCTTCTGCCGGACGGCGTTCTCGAAGTCGGAGAGGAGCTTCAGGCTCCCCGCCCGGACCTTGTCCAGCTGGTCCATCCAAAGGGAGATCTCCAGCCCCCGGAGCTCGTCCCGGAGGATCAGGAACTTCTTGGCCTTCTCCGCCTGGGCCCGGAGGGGCTCCACCTGGAGCTCCAGCTCGTCGATCTTGTCGTTGACCCGGACCAGATTCTCCTGGGTCCGGTCCAGCTTCCGCTCGGCCTCCTCCTTCCGGTGGCGGTAGCGGGAAATGCCGGCCGCCTCCTCAAAGACCTCCCGGCGGTCGGTGCTCTTGACGGACAAGATCTCGTCGATCTTGCCCTGGCTGATGATGGAATAGCCCTCCCGGCCCAGGCCGGTGTCCATGAACAGCTCGTTCACGTCCCGGAGCCGGACGGTGCGGCGGTTGATGAAGTACTCGCTCTCCCCCGAGCGGTAGTACCGCCGGGTGACCATGATCTCGCTCTCCTCCCGGTCAAAGAGCCCCCCGGTGTTGTCCAGCACCAGGGAGACTTCGGCAAAGCCCAGCTGCTTGCGCTTGGCGGTGCCGCCGAAGATGACGTCCTCCATCTTCCCGCCCCGGAGGGCCCGGGTAGACTGCTCCCCCATGACCCAGCGGATGGCGTCGGAGATGTTGGATTTTCCGCTGCCGTTGGGGCCCACGATGGCGGTGACGTCGTGATCGAAGGTCAGGACCGTCTTGTCGGGAAAGGATTTAAAGCCCTGGATCTCCAGCGCCTTGAGGTACATGCGCACACCTCTTCCACAATATGTTACGCGGCCTGAGACCCAAGTCCGCGGGCCGGGCCTCTCCCGGCAGGTACAGGCGTATTATCGTTTTATTGTACCATAACATCTTTCCCATTTCAAGGCATCCCCACCGGCCCGGGGCCTGTCCGGCTTTTCCGGCAGGCAAAGGGCCCGCGGCGTCACGCCGCGGGCCCTCAGCTCGTCGAAAAAGGCAAATCACGCGCAAGAAGATGAAAGGTCCTCGCCTGAAAAAAGCCCCCGGCTGTGTTTTGCCGCCCTTGCAGGGCAAGGGCGGCAGGGAGCAAAGCCGCGGGCGCCCCGCTGTTCCGTCCGGTCAGCAAAAGAGCGCCAGGCTCCATACAGCGGTGGCGGCCAGAGCGCCGGCGGCGGCGTAGGCCGGGGCGGGGATCGCCTGGAACCACTTGCCCGGAGCCCGGCTCCGGACGATGTAGCTCCGGGCCGCCTGGGTGGCCTCCCGCAGGACCTGCTCCGGGCTGGCCCCCTCGGTCAGGGCCCCCTCCCGGAGGATGAAGATGGCCTCCTCGAACAGCCGGGGATCGGGTGTCTTGACCACGATGACCTGTTTGTTGATGCCTTTGACCATGGGAATGCCCCTCCTTTGCCACAAGAAAAGTTTCCCTATCAGTATGGCCCGTTTTTTCTTCCATGATTCACCTCTCATAAGAAAGATGCCGACGCCGTACACTAGGGGCGAGACTTTTGAGGGAGGCGGAAACGTGCGGGAGCAGAGAAAACGGCTCATTTTGTCCCTGGCCCTGATCTTCCTGTTGAATATCCTCATCATCGCCCTGGTGCAGACGGCCCAGGCGGCCACCTACCGCCGGGGCTCCTCGGGGCAGGAGGTGCGGACCATCCAGGAGAAGCTGATCCGCTGGGGCTATCTGGAGGGGACGGCGGACGGCATCTTCGGCAGCCGGACCGAGGCGGCGGTGAAGCATTTCCAGCGGAAGAACGGCCTCACCGCCGACGGCATCGTGGGGCCCGCCACCCTGGAGGCCCTGGGCATGTCCGCGTCGGGAAACGCCGCCTCCTCCTGGGACAGCGACGTGGCCCTGCTGGCCAAGGTCATCTCGGCGGAGGCCCGGGGGGAGCCATACAGCGGCCAGGTGGCGGTGGGGGCGGTCATCCTCAACCGGGTGAGCCACCCCTCCTTTCCCAACACCATCGCCGGGGTGGTGTACCAGCCGGGGGCCTTCACCTGCATGGTGGACGGCCAGATCGGCCAGCCGGTGGCCGATTCCGCCGTCCGGGCCGCCCGGGACGCCATCAACGGCGCCGACCCCAGCGGCGGGGCCATCTACTATTTCAACCCGGACACCGCCACCAGCGGCTGGATCTGGTCCCGGCCCCTCATCAAGGTCATCGGGAACCACCGCTTCTGCGCCTGAAGGCAGAAAAAGGCCGGACATGCGTTTGCATGTCCGGCCTCGAATGCTGTCTGTTAGTCGGTGACGAAAGGCAGCAGAGCGATCTGGCGAGCCTGCTTGATGGCCTGGGTCAGCTGACGCTGATGCATGGCGCAGGTGCCGGTGGTCCGGCGGGGCAGGATCTTGGAACGCTCGGAGAGGAACCGACGCAGCTTGGCGGCGTCCTTGTAGTCGATGTGCTCGACCTTGTCCACGCAGAAGCTGCAAACCTTGCGGCGCTTGCGGCCGCGGGGACGCTCTCTATCCATAGGCATGGTATATACCCTCCTTGTTCAGAAATGATGTTTTTGTCGCCCCAAACGGCGTTGGGGCCCCACCCGGATGGGGACCATCAGAATGGGAGTTCTCCGTCGTCGTCATCCAGCTCGGCGAACTGGCTGCCGCCGCCCATGGGGGCGGTGTAGGCCGGAGGGGGCACGGGGGCGCTGTGGGCGGGGGCGGAATAGCCGCCATAGGAGCCGCCGTAGCTGCCGCCGCCATCGGCGTCCCGCTTGGAGTCGCCGAAATAGATGTTGTCGGCCACCACCTCGGCGGCGGTGCGCTTGTTGCCGTCCCGGTCGGTGTAATCCCGCATTTGGAGCCGCCCCTCCACAATGGCCATGCGGCCCTTGGTGAAGTAGCGGGAGACGAACTCGGCGGTATTGCGCCAGGCCACCACATTGATGAAGTCGGCCTTCTTCTCGCCGGTCTCCTTGTCCTTGAAGTCCCGGTCCACCGCCAGACGGAGGGTGGTCACGGCCACCCCGGAGGGGGTGTGCCGCATTTCAGGATCGGCCACCAGCCGGCCCTGAAGGAAGATTTTGTTGAGCATGCCGCCGCTCCTTACTGCTCGTCCTTGCAGACGATCATGGAGCGCATCACGCCGTCGGTGATCCGCAGCACGCGGTCCAGCTCGGCGGGGAAGGCGGCGTCAGCGGTAAAGGTCATGAGCACGTAGTAGCCCTCGTTCAGATCGTTGATGGGATAGGCCAGACGGCGCTTGCCCCACTCGTCGACCTCGGCCACGGTGCCCCGGGCCTCAGCCATGGTCTTGAACTTGGCGACCATAGCGGCGATGGCCTCCTCACCCATAGCGGGGTCGAGGATGTAGACCACCTCGTAGCTGCCATTGATTTTTGCCATGTTTTTGCACCTCCTTATGGACATATGGTCCCTGCTCCCGCAGGGACAAGGATGTTGCCTGCCCGATCTCAGACAAGCCATATTATTATATACGAAATCTGGATTTTGTCAAGGACTTTTCAGGGAAAAACAAATCATTTTTTCACAAAGCTTCCATATCGGCACCGTGAGAACCGGCCCCATCAGCCGGTGCGGGGAGGCGCTTTCGGGCTCCAGGGGCCGTATGCGAGAATTCCTGTTCCCATTCGGGTCGGTTTGTGGTATGATAATGTCTGCTGAACAAACCGAACATCGGTTGATTCGCGCGGCGGCAGCCGCGCAATTCCATAAAACCGGCTCAGAGGAGTCGCTTTTATGGAATTCATCCATTGTTACAATGCGTATTTCCGCTGGTGCGTTAAAACACACCAGCGGAAGGCGCAAGGGTTTTGGGCGAAATTGTTCAAAACCCTTGCACTTGAACAAAGCCATTTGGCCTTGAAAGCCAAGGCTTTCAAGGCGTTCGGCTTTGTTCAGTACGCATTATGATACGAAATGACCCCACTTGATACAGGAGGACCGAAATGAAAAAGCGTGCCATCGCCCTGCTCCTGCCCGCCGCCCTGATGGCGGTTCTGCTGGCAGGCTGCAGCGAAGAAGAACTCCACTACTCCCCCGGCTACTGGGGCGACAACGTCTATTACAGCGCCTTCGTGGACCTGCGCTTCACCCTGCCCGAGAGCTGGGAGGCCGCCGCCCAGGAGGAGCTGGACGCCATGAGCGCCGAGGCCGACAAGCTGCTGGACCAGCAGCGGGGCGGCGACGGGTCCGCCCCCGCCTCCGTCTACCACTATGAGCTCTCCGCCAAGGACCCCGAGACGGGCAGCGGCGTGCTCATCCTGGTCCAGTCGTACAATGGAAACGCCAATGACTATATCGACGGCCTGGCCCAGGGGGCCGAGCTGGAGGGGGCCAACTACACCGTGGGGGATACCACCACCGTGCAGCTGGCCGGACACCCCTATCTGCTGGTCCCCCTGACCATGGAGGAGCAGGACACCCCCTACCAGCGGCAGTATCTCCGCAAGCAGGGGGACTACCTCATCAACATCATGCTCTTCTCCTCCCAGGAGGGCAGCGACGCCTTTGCCGCCCTGGAAGCCCACTTCTCCGAGATGGACGACCCGTCCTGACCTGATGCTGAAACACGTCCCGGCTCTGAGAGAGCCGGGACGTGTTTTGTTTTGGGTCGGCTTTGTTCCGTACCCATTACCATATGGCACGGAACAGGAAGGTGACGATCTGCCCCCGGGTGCAGGTGAGGTCGGGGGAGAAGGTCCCCTCGCCGGTGCCCTGGGTGACCCCCCAGTTCACCGCCCAGGTCACCGCGTCGGCGTAGGAGGCCCCGGCGGGCACGTCGGCAAAGCCGGTATCCGCTTCCACCTGGGGACACTGGTTGGCGTGCCACAGGAACTCCACCGCCATGGCCCGGGTACAGGGGTCACCGGGGGCAAAGGCATCGCCGTCCGTCATGCCCTGCTCCGCGGCCCATTGGCAGGCCTTGTAGTAGTAGCTGTCGGGATCGGTGACGTCGGCAAAGGCGGAGTCGGCGGACTCTGGCTCAGGAGAGCCGTAAAACCGCCACAGGAGGGTGATGATCTCCCCCCGGGTGCAGGTCTGCTCCGGGGAGAAGGTGGTGGCGCTGGTGCCGGTGGTGACGCCGATCTTGGCCGCCCAGAGGGCGGGGGCGTAGTAGTAGGCGTCCTCGGCCACGTCGGTGAAGGGGTTCACCGGCTCGACCCGGAAGTTGATATTGGTGTCGGCGTCGGTCCTGAACTCGTAGATCCTGTCCTCCTCCACGGTGACGCTGCGGCGGTCGTCCTCACTCACCTCGCCACCGCCGCCGTTTCCGGTCAGGATGGAGTAGGAGAGGACCATGTAGAAGTCGATCCCCTCCGGGGCGGTGACGGTGGTGCCGGGCTGGAGCTCATACTCGGGGGCGCCGCTGAGCTCGTCTGCGGAAACCGCCGCATAGGGCTTGTCCAGAGTAAAGACATTGCCGGCGTCGTCGGTGACGGTATAGGCGTCCTCAGCGGTCTCTGGCACGTCGGTGGCTCCGGACGCCGTGTCGGCCCCCGCTACGACGATGCAGTCGGGGGTGGCATAGGCCACATCGCGGTAGCAGGTATACACCCCTTTATGGAGGACGTAGACGGAGCCCTGCATATGGGCGGAGGGGCCGTATTCTTCCACGTCGTAGAACTGCACCTGGGACATGTCCACCTCCGTCCCGGCGTCATAGTCAATCCCGAACGTGGTCCAGAGGGCCTTGTCCGCCACGCGGAGATCATAGTAGTTGTCCTGAACGGCGGTCATCAGCGAATCCTCGCCGACGAAATAGACGGGCAGCTCCATGGTGCCTTCCAGATACGGGGCAAAGAGCTCCGTGGCGCCCGCCCAGTGGCCGACCTCGTGCAGCTCCTCCAGCTGCCAGCTGCTTTCAAAGTCGCTCACGGTCCCAGAGGCGTCCGCGGCCTTGGCGGCCTGGTTCGGAGCAGTACATAGGGACAGGCACAGGGCCGCTGTCAGGGCCCAGATGGGGATGCGTTTCTTCATGGTCATACCTCCTCGTTTCTATCCGCAGAGGGCGTCAGCCCTCGATGCGACGGCGCAGGTCACAGATTCTGTGATAGAGCTCGATGCTGAATTTTTCATAGTTCTGCTCCTCCGCCCGGGCCAGCCAGGCCGAGGCGTCCAGCAGGCTGCGGTCCAGGGCCAGGAGGGCCAGCCGGTAGCTGGCCTGGGCGCTGCCCTGGGCGGAGGCCGTCTCCAGATTGGCCCGGTAGGCCTCCGGATCGGGGGTCAGGCCGTCGGGGGCGTAGAGCCGCAGGGCCAGGTTGAGCCGGGCGGTGGGGTAATTCCAGGCGGCGGCCCGCTCCCACAGGGCCCTGGCCCCCTCCAGGTCTCCTCCGTCGCACTTGAGCAGGGCCAGGCAGTTCATGGCCCACAGATTGCCCTGGTCGGCGGCCAGCTGCCACCGTCCGGCAGGGTCCATGGGACCCTCCAGCCTGAGCTCCGGCCCCAGCAGGGGGAGCACATGCCGCCGGTAGTCGGCCCGGGCCAGGAACTCCGCCACGTTGATGTGGCCGTAGGGCCAGCCGTCCTGCCCCGCCCTGTCCCAGAGCTCCAGGGCCCGGCGGTAGTGGGCGAGCATGGCCGTCCTCTCCTCCCCCGTCAGCCGGGGCAGCCGCTCCAGCAGCCGGTCCCCCCGCTTCTGCTCCAGGAGCCCCAGGCTGTTGTGGGCCGCCGTAAAATCCTGGTCGGCGGCGTACTGGAAATAGGTCTCGGCCAGCCGGTCGGCCTCCTCGCCGTCCAGGCCGGCGATCTTCCGGTTGAGGGCCATGTGGCCCAGGGACCAGCAGGCGCTGGTCACCGGCGGGTCCCAGGCGGCGGCCAGCTTGAAGTACTTGGCCGCCAGCTCGTAGTCCCGCTCCACCCGGAACCAGCCGTCGCTGCCCTCCCCCTCGTCCACGCACAGGTACTCCGCCCCGTAGTAGTAGACGCAGGCCAGCTCGTTGGCGGCCACGGCGTTGGTACCGGCCAGGCGCTGGAGGGCAAAAAAGCGGTCGATGTTCCGGTTGCCGAAGCGGTCCACCTGTGCGAAGTACTCAGCGTTCTGCTGCTCCACCCGGCGCTCCGCCCCCCGGACCCGGGCCAGGTCGGTGCGTACCCGGGTGAAGAAAGAGCAGAGGACCTCGTAGATCACATTGGCCAGAATGCCGGGAGTAAGGAGGTCGGTCTGGCGCAGGGTGTCCGACACCCCGCCCAGCTCCCCCTTCAGCTGCCCCAGGAGGGCGGCGAAGTCCCCCTCCTCCATGGCGTCCCGGGAGGAACGGCGCACCAGGCAGTACTGGATCACCGCCCGCAGCCGTCGGAGGATCTCCCCTCGGTTCCGGTCGTTGAGGTAGTGGGCCCGGTGGGCCTTGGGCACCGGATTGTCGGGCAGGTCATTGATATGCTTGCCGATGTTGGCCGAGTTGCTGTCCAGGCAGTGGTGGAGGAGGTAGTCCATCTGCCGGCACAGGGGCTCGTCGGGCCGCTGACCGCTGCCCAGCCGGCCCAGCGCCTCCACCATGGGGCCGGGCAGCAGGGCCGGGTCGGTGAGACCCAGCACCCCGTTATAAAACACCACCTGGTTGGGAAAGACCTTCCGGCCCCGGCCGGACAGGTGCCGCTGCAGGATGCGCAGGTCCGTCTCTCTCCCCTTCATGGCCATCCCTCCCCCTTTGCTCCATTCTACCATGGCCCCCGTCCCCCGTACAGGCGGCGACGGCCCCTTACAATAGTAAAGCGCCGCCCCAGAATTCTCTGGGACGGCGCCTGGGTAGGGGGCGTTATTTCGTTCAGACCTGCTCCAGAAACCGCAGGAAGGCGGCCTTGCCCTCGGCGGTGCGCTTGTAGACGCCGGCGTGCTCCAGCACCTGGGCGAAGACCAGTCCGGTCTCCTTCTCCACGATGTCCAGGGCGTTGTCCGCCGTGACGGCGTACTTGGACTTAAAGCCCTCGGCCCAGTCGGCGTGCTTTTCGGTCCGCTCGTCGGCCCGGAGGTCGGCCCCGCTCACCAGAGCGTCGGCCACGGCGGCAAGCTCCTCCTTCAGCCGGGCGGGGAGGACGGCCAGACCCATGACCTCGATGAGGCCGATGTTCTCCTTCTTGATGTGGTGGAGCTCGGCGTGGGGGTGGTAGACCCCAAGGGGGTGCTCGGCGGTGGTGATATTGTTGCGGAGCACCAGGTCCAGCTCGTAGTCGCTCCCCCGGCGACGGGCGATGGGGGTGATGGTGTTGTGGGGCTCCCCGTCGGTCTCGGCGAAGATGAAGGCGTCGGCATCGGTATAGCCCCGCCAGGACAGCAGGATCTTGTCGGCCAGATCGATGAGCCGCTCCGGGTCTGCGGCGGTGAGGCGGACCACCGACATGGGCCACTTCACGATGCCGGCCTTCACGTCCTCGTAGCCGGGGAAGGTGACCGGGGTCTCCACCGGCGCTTTTTCCATGGCGAAGGTGTAGTGGCCGCCCTGGAAGTGGTCGTGGGCCAGGATGGAGCCGCCCACGATGGGCAGGTCGGCGTTGGAGCCCACGAAGTAGTGGGGGAACTGGCCCACGAAGTCCAGGAGCTTGGCGAAGCAGGCCCGGTCGATCTTCATGGGCACGTGCTCACTGTTGAGGCAGATGCAGTGCTCATTGTAGTAGACGTAGGGGGAGTACTGCAAGAACCAGGGGGAGCCGTTGATGGTGATGGGGACGACGCGGTGGTTCTGCCGGGCGGGGTGGTTGACCCGGCCGGCGTAGCCCTCGTTCTCGGCGCACAGCTGGCACCGGGGATAGGCCGAGGCGGGCAGGTTCCGGGCGGCGGCGATGGCCTTGGGGTCCTTCTCCGGCTTGGAGAGGTTGATGGTGATGTCCAGGTCGCCGTACTCCGTGGGGGCCACCCACTTCACGTCCTTGGCGATGCGGTCCCGGCGGATGTAGTTGGTGTCCTGGCTGAACTTGTAATACCAGTCGGTGGCCTTCTCCGGACTCTGGGCGCAGAGGGACCGGAATGTTTCGATGACCTGGGCGGGCCGGGGGGTGAGCACGCCCATGAGCTTGGTGTCGAAGAGGTCCCGGTAGACCACCGAGTCCTCCTTGAGCACGCCCCGGGCGTGAGCATCGTCCATCAGGGCGGTGAGCACCGCGGGCAGGTCGATGGGCCGCTCCACCGGGGCCTCCGGCTCGGTATAGCCGTCCAGCTCCAGGGCCTCCAGCAGGGCGTTCACCGCCCACACCCGCTCGCAGGGCTGGATGAGGCCGGTATCCAGGGCGTAGGCCGCCAGGGCCTGGATCTCTCTGTCCACCATGTGCTCAGCCCTCCCCATAGCCGTCGGGATGGGACTGGTGCCACTTCCAGGCGGTGGAGATGATGGTGCTCAGGTCGTTGTACTTGGGCTTCCAGCCCAGGACCTCCACCGCCTTGGCGGAGGAGGCGATGAGCTGGGCGGGGTCTCCGGCCCGGCGGGGGGAGACCTGGGCGGGGATGGGGTGGCCGGTGACGGCCCGGGCGGTGTCGATGACCTCCTTGACGGTGAAGCCCACGCCGTTGCCCAGGTTAAAGACGTTGTTGTCCCCGCCCTTGAGGAGGTAGTCCAGGGCCAGCACGTGGGCCTGGGCCAGGTCGCTCACATGGATGTAGTCCCGGACGCAGGTGCCGTCCTTGGTGGGGTAGTCGTCGCCGAAGATGGAGACGTGGTCCCGCTTGCCGTTGGGCACCTGGAGGATGATGGGCACCAGATGGGTCTCCGGGTCGTGGGCCTCTCCGATGGCGCCGGAGATGTGGGCGCCGCAGGCGTTGAAGTACCGCAGGGCCACATATTTGAGGCCGTGGGCCCGGGACACCCAGCTCATCATGTGCTCCATGGCCAGCTTGGTCTCGCCGTAGCAGTTGGTGGGCACGGTCTTGTCGCTCTCCAGGATGGGCACCGACTCGGGCTCGCCGTAGGTGGCGGCGGTGGAGGAAAAGACGATCTTCTTCACCCCGTGGGCCACCATGGACTGGAGGAGGACGGTGGTACCGTAGAGGTTGTTGTCATAGTACTTCAGGGGGTCGGTCATGCTCTCCCCCACCTGGGAGGAGGCGGCAAAGTGGACCACGCCCTCGATGTCCTCGGCCTCAAAGACCTTGTCCATGGCCGCCCGGTCCCGGATGTCGGCCTGGTAGAACCTCGCCTTGGGATGGACCGCCTGCCGGAAGCCGGTGAGGAGGTTGTCCACCACCACCACGTCCCGGCCCGCGTCGATGAGCTCATACACCGTGTGGGAGCCGATGTAGCCGGCCCCGCCCAACACTAAGATCGCCATTTTGATGCGCCTTCCTTTCTTTCCGTTCCTTGGTGCCTACAGTATATTCGCAGCCGCATGAAATAGCAAGTTTAATTTTTACTAAAAATTCAACTTTGTCAGGGCGTACAGTTGTGCTCCGGTCATTCTGGGCAGTTCGACGGAGCCGCCGTGCTCTCCCGGACCGTCAGGGAGGGGGCGACCACCACCTTCACCGGAAGGGTGCGGACCGGCGGCCGGCCGGGGAGGTCGGCCCGCTCCACCAGGAGGCGGACGGCGGCCCGCGCCATCTCGTCGGCGTGGGCGGACACCGAGGTGAGGGCGGGGCTCACCAGGGCGGAGAGAGGGGTGTCGTTGAAGGAGACCAGGGACACCTGGCCGGGGATGGACAGCCCCGCCTCGGTGAAGGCGCGGACGGCACCCAGGGCGGTCTCCTCGCTGGCGGCCAGGAAGGCGGTGGGCCGGGGGACGCCGGAGGCCAGGTAGGCGCGCAGGGCGGCGGCGGTGGAGTGGGCGTCCATGGGGGTCTCCACCAGGAAGGCCGGGTCCAGGAGGCCGTGGGCCGCCATATGGGCCATGAACCGCTCCCGGCGGACCTCCGGCGCCGGCCTGCCCCGGTCGTCGGGCCGGAGGGCGGGGCCGATGAAGCCCACCCTCCGGTGGCCCAGCTCCAACAGGTGGTCCACCGCCAGGCGGATGCCCAGGTCGTAGTTGAGGACCACCGAGTCGAACCGGGACTCGTCGGGAGAGGAGTTGAGAAAGACCAGGTCGGGACTCAGGGCCGCCAGGCCCTCCACCTCCGGAGGGGGGAAGCGGCCGATGGCCACCACGCCGTCGATGCCCCCCTCCTCCCCGTCCCGCCGGGCCAGGGTCTGGAGGGCGATGCGCTGCTCCAGGCAGGCCCGCTCCACGTGGCCCCGGAGATAGAGGTAGAAGGGGTCCCCCAGCTGCTGCTCCGGGGTGAGCCGCTCCGCCGCCGCCGCCCGCATGAGGGTCTTGGGGGCGCGTCCCCGGCGGGATTTTGTGGCGGCGTAGTTGAGCCTGCCCGCCTCCTCCAGCACCTTCTTCCGGGCCTCCGGGCTCACCGCCAGTCCGGGGTCGCCGGTGAGGATGCGGGAGATGGTGGCGGGGGCGTAGCCGGTGCGCTCCGAGAGCTCTTTCAGCGTGGCCATGGAGCCGGCCTCCTTTCCTGGAAAATAGGGCCCGGTACGGCTGAACTGTCCGTACCGGGCCGCGGCTTGTTGAAAAACCTCCGTAAGACGGCAGAGGTCCTCACATCTCCCGGCGGCCCTCCAGGGCCCGGGTGAGGGTGGCGTCGTCGGCGTACTCCAGGTGCCCGCCCACGGGGATGCCGTAGGCCAGACGGGTGATCTTCACCCCGAAGGGGCGAAGCAGCCGGGCCAGATACATGGCGGTGGCCTCCCCCTCGGTGTCGGGGTTGGTGGCCATGATGACCTCCCGGACCCCGCCGGAGGCCACCCGCTCGGTGAGCTCCTTGATGTGGAGGTCGTCGGGCCCGACGTGGTTCATGGGGGAGATGACGCCGTGAAGGACGTGATACCGGCCCTCATACTCCCGGGAGCGCTCCAGGGCGGCCACGTCCCGGGGGTCGGCCACCACGCAGACCAGGCCGGGGTCCCGCTTGTCGCTGCGGCAGATGGCGCAGGGGCCCTCCCCCTGGGTGAAGTTCCCGCACACGGGACACAGGGAGATGGACTCCTTGGCGGCCACGATGGCCTCGGCAAACTCTCTGGCGTCCTCCTCCGGCAGGGCCAGGACGAAAAAGGCCAGCCGCTGGGCGCTCTTCGCGCCGATGCCCGGCAGGCGGGCGAACTGCTCGGTGAGCCGCTCCAGGGCGGGGGGAAAATGCTCCATGGGTCTGTTACCTCCAAAATGGATCTGTCAGCCGCAGCCCCGCAGGGCGGCGATCATGGCGGCGGGGTCGTCCGCGCCGTACACTGCGGAGCCGGCCACCAGCACGTTGGCCCCGGCCCCGGTGACCAGCCTGGCCGTCTCCAGGTTGACGCCGCCGTCCACCTCCAGGTCGCAGGTAGGGCAGAGGCGGTCGATATAGCCCCGAAGGGTCCGGAGCTTGTCCAGCTGGCCGGTCATGAATTTCTGGCCTCCGAAGCCGGGCTCCACCGTCATCACCAGGATCATGTCCAGGCCCTCCTCCAGGTAGGGGAGGACCGCCTCGGCGGCGGTGATGGGCCGGAGGGCCAGGGCCTTCTTCACCCCGTTGGCCTCCATGGCCCGCAGGGCCTCCCGGATGCCCGGGGGGAGGTCGGCCTCCAGGTGGACGGAGAGCAGGTCGGCCCCCGCCTTGGCGAAGGCCTCCACGAACCGGACCGGCTTTTCCACCATGAGGTGGACGTCCAGAAACATTTGGGTGTGCCTGCGGATGGAGGCCACCACCGGCACCCCCACCGTGATGTTGGGCACGAACATGCCGTCCATCACGTCCACATGGAGCCAGTCGGCGGAGGCGACCCGGCGGATCTCCCGATCCAGGTCACAAAAATCGGCGGATAGGATGGAGGGCGCGATCTTTACCATCATTCCTCACTCCCTGTGGAAATATTGGTCCGGACGGGCCGGGACGGCCCCTGCGGGCGGGCGGGGGCCGGGCACCCTCCCCCTCCGGGCGGCATAGGATACGGCAAGCGGAACGTGGCCCCGGAACAGCCGCCGGCCTCCCCAGCGCGGCCCCACGCCGCCGTCCGGCACGGCGGCGACGGTCCGGCGCGGCCTGCCGCATGACATATCGCCGCCCGCCGGCCCTGCCGGCGGGCGGCATGGCTTCTCGAAAAACTTCTGTGAGATGGCAGACGTGCCGCAGAGGCGCGGGGGAGCTCGAGGGGGCGGCAGCCCGCCTCGAATGGGATGGCATCCCCCGCAGTCCTTGCCCTGCAAGGGCTGCGGCGAGCAAAGCGAGGACTTTTCCGCCCTGGAGAGGGAGGGAAAGTAACGGGATGCAGGCTGTCGAAAAGTCCCCCCAAGGGACTTTTTCGACAGCCTGAGCCGCCCGCTGGCCCTGCCGGCGGGCGGCATGGCTTATCAGGCATGGAACGCACGTCCGATCACGGCGGGAGCGCGAGGGGGGCGGCAGCCCGCCTCCCGTGGGATCGGACGCCCCGCCGTCACACGGCGGTGGTCATGACCTCTTTGACGTCGTAGCCCGCCTGGCGCAGGGCCTCCATGATCTCCCCCTTGTGGACGAGCCCGAAGGCCTCCAGGGTGACCCGCAGCTCCACGCCGCTCTGGCGGTTGATGTTGACGAACTGGTTGTGGTCCAGGCGGATGATGTTGCCGTTGAGCTCGGCCACCAGCTCGGCCACCCGGACCAGCTCGCCGGGCCGGTCGGGGAGCTGCACCGAAAAGGTGAACACCCGGCCCCGGCTCACCAGGCCGTGCTGGACCAGAGAGGAGACGGTGATGACGTCCATGTTGCCGCCGGAGAGGATGCTCACCACGTTCTTCCCCTAGCAGTCCAGATGGCTCAGG
>DXDV01000058.1 GCA_019115345.1 Candidatus Intestinimonas stercorigallinarum
CCAGACGGCGGCGGAGGCCGCCCTGCGGGGAGACCCCTCTCAGCTCCAGGGGATGGTGGGGCGTCTCATGGGGGACCCCGCCGGCGCCGGCGTGGTGGAGCGCATCACCCAAAAGACCGCCAAGCCGTAAGGTCTGCCCGGCCTCCGCCGGGCGGGGAGGGAGGGGACGGATGTGTCCGACGGCTTCTCGGAAAAATTGAACGCCATCCTGGCCGATCCCGACGCCATGGGCAGGATCCTGTCCCTGGCCCAGAGTCTGGAGGGGGGACAGGACTCTGCCGCCCAGGGGGAGGCGCCGGCCCAGTCCGCGCCGTCGCCTCCGGCTCCGGCTTCGGAGGGGGCTTCGCCTCCGCTGCCCGACCTGATGCGCGCCCTCACCGGCGGCGCGGGAGACCTGGACCCCAGGCTGCTGTCCCTGGCGGGGCGGCTCCTCTCGGAGTGGAGCCGTCCGGACGACCGCGGGACCGCCCTTCTCACCGCCCTGCGGCCCTATGTGAAGCCGGAACGGTACGCCAAGGTGGACCGGGCCATCCAAATCGCCAAGCTGTCCCGGCTCATCCGGGTGGCTCTGGCCGCGTTGCGGGAGGGAGAAGGGGATGTATAACCGCTATATCCCCAGCGCCGGGGGCTACACCCGGGTCAGCCAGGAGGAGCCCCCCTTCCGGGCCGAGGAGCCGCCCCGCCGGACAGAGAAGCGCCCCCCGGAGGGGGGCGGCACGGCGGATCGCTGGCTCTCCGGGCTTTTGAAGGGGCTGGGGCTGGAGGAGCTGGACCGGGGAGACATCCTCCTCCTGCTCATCCTCCTGCTGCTGCTCACCGACGGGGACGAGCTGGAGCCGGTGATCACCCTGGGGCTCCTGCTCCTCTTCAGTCTGGGAGGAAAGGAGCACGGCGCCGAACACGGCGCCGCTGAGGAGTCACGGGGCGGCCTGCTCATATAGCACAGTGCCGTCCGGCAGGGTGAAGCGGTCCTTCTCCGCCGCCTGGAGGACCTCGGCGTCGGTGGAGTGCATCCGCATGACCACCACGCCGTCGGCCACCGTCTCCGAGGCCACCAGCAGTCCGTTGCCGGTGGAGACCCAGTACCGCTCCAGATACCCCAGCTCGTCCACCGCCGTCTCCACGTAGACGCAGGGGATCCCGTCCCGGCTGACGTAATTGGCGTCCACGATGTCCTCCTGGTCCAGGGCCAGCACGTCCTCGTAGGTGGGGATGTGCTGGGCAAGGTCGGCCCCGTTCTCCCCCACCGGCCAGGACTTGACCTCGGTGCTGTTGGCGTACCAGCGGTAGAGGGTCCCCTCCCCGGTCTCCGGGTCGGTGTAGACAATGGTATATTGGGTGCCCATGGGCTGGAAGATCTGGGTCAGCTCCACGCTGGTCCAGGCCCCGTCCACCAGCACATTGGCGGTGAAGCTCCCGGCCTGGTCGGCGCCGGTGGCCATCTCCACCGTGACGGTGCGGGCGTAGTTCTCCGGCCGCTCCAGGGTGGCGATGATGCTCTGCACCGTCTCAGGGGTGGTGCGGATGGGCAGGACCTGCCCGCCGCCCTCCAGTCCCTGGCCGCCGCCGGTCTCCGCGGGGGCCGGGGTGGGCAGGACGATCTCCGCCCCGCTGCCGGCAAAGAAGTTGAGGCCAAAGCTGGAGATCAGCGCCACCGTCATCACCAGGACGATGAGCAGGAAGAGGACCAGCTTGTTTTTTCGTTCCATTCCGCTCCCTCCTGTCCCGGTATGGCGTTCAGGCCCGGAATTCCTCCGGCGGCGTCTCACGAAGGCCGAATTTCCACTCGATGGCGTCGGCGATGCGCCGGCAGGCGCGGCCGTCCCCGTAGGGGTTGACGGCGTGGGCCATCTGGCCGTAGACCGCCGGGTCCTCCAGCAGGAGGCTGCCCAGGCGGTAGACCTCCCCCTCCTCCGTTCCGGCCAGGCGGACGGTGCCGGCGGCGATGGCCTCCGGCCGCTCGGTCTCCCGGCGGAGGACAAGCACCGGCTTGCCCATGGCGGGGGCCTCCTCCTGGAGCCCGCCGGAGTCGGTCATCACCAGGTGGCACCGGGCCATCAGGTTGTGCATCTCCTCCACGTCCAGGGGGTCGATGAGGTGGATGCGCTCGTGGCCGGCGAGGTACTTCCCCGCCGCCTCCCGCACCACCGGGGAGAGGTGGACGGGGTAGACCAGCTCCGCCTGGGGGTGGTCGTCCACGATGCGCCGCAGGGCGGTCATGATGTGCGCCATGGGCTCCCCGTAGTTCTCCCGGCGGTGGCAGGTCACCAGGACCACCTGCCGCCGGTCATAATCCAGCTCGTTGAGAAGCGCGGTGGAGAACCGGAAGTCGGGCCGCACGGTGGTGGACATGGCGTCGATGACCGTGTTGCCCGTGATAAAGACCCCCTTGGCGATGCCCTCCCGGGCCAGATTGTCCCGGTTGGCGGGGGTGGGACAGAAGTGGAGGTCGGCAATGTCCCCCACCAGGGTGCGGTTCATCTCCTCCGGGAAGGGGGAGTACTTGTCATAGGTCCGCAGGCCCGCCTCCACATGGCCCACCATGACCTGCTGGTAGTAGGCGGCCAGGGCGGCGGAGAAGGTGGTGGAGGTGTCCCCGTGGACCAGCACCAGGTCGGGCCGCGCCTGGGTCAGCACCCCCTCCACGCCGGTGAGGCACTTGCAGGTGATGGTGGAGAGGGTCTGCCGGGGCTCCATGATGTCCAGGTCGTAGTCCGGCTTCAGGCCGAAGATGTGGAGCACCGAGTCCAGCATCTCCCGGTGCTGGGCGGTGACGCAGCACAGGCTCTCCACCCCCTCCCGGCGGGAGAGCTCCCGGACCAGGGGCGCCATCTTGATGGCCTCCGGCCGTGTACCGAAGATGGTCATGACGCGGATGGTCTTCACGGCTGCTCCTCCTTCCTCTCGGCTTCCTCATGCTTTTTCTTCTCGTTGTTGCTCAGGAAGATGCGGCCGGACACGGCTCCGGCGGCGCACAGGGCCAGCAGCAGCAGCATGGCCTTGAGCTCCCCGCTGGTGGTGAGCACCACGGCGCACAGGCCCAGAATGGCGCTGATGATATAGAGCACCGCCACCGCCTGCTTCTGGTTGAAGCCCATGTCGATGAGCCGGTGGTGGACGTGGCTGCGGTCGGGGTGCATGGGGCTCTGGCCGTGGGCGATGCGGCGGATGAAGGCGAAGCAGGTGTCGAAGATGGGCAGGCCCAGCATCAGGAAGGGCACGGCGAAGGAGATGATGGTGTAGAACTTAAAGAGGCCCTGGATGGACATGACTGCCAGGATGAAGCCCAGGAAGGTGGAGCCGGTGTCCCCCATGAAGATCTTGGCGGGGTTGAGGTTATAGGGCAGAAAGCCGATGCACCCCCCCGCCAGGGCCGCCATAACGATGGCCACCGGGGCGTCGGCCACCGCCAGGGAGATGACCAGCATGGTGAGGGCGCTGATGGTGGACACGCCGCAGGCCAGGCCGTCCAGGCCGTCGATGAGGTTGACGGCGTTGGTGATGGCCACGATCCACAGCACGGTGACGGGATAGGAGAGCCACCCCAGCTCCCACCAGGGGTCGGCGGAGAGGATGTTGGGGTTGGAGAGGATCTGGATGACGTTGCCCGACAGCACCGCCACCAGAGCGGCCACGATCTGGACGGCCAGCTTGAACTTGGCTCCCAGGGCGTAGATGTCGTCAAAGATGCCCAGCACCACGATGATGACGCTCCCCAGCAGCATGCCCCGGAACTGGGGGGTCATCTGCACGTAGAGGAGCGTGCTGAGGAGAAAGCCGAAGAAGATGGCCAGTCCCCCCATGCGGGGAATGGGGTGGTCGTGCATCCGGCGGTTGTCCTTGGGCACGTCCACGGCCCCCACCTTGAAGGCCAGGCCTTTCACCACCGGCGTGGTGATGAGAGAGACC
>DXDV01000008.1 GCA_019115345.1 Candidatus Intestinimonas stercorigallinarum
GCCAAGTTCGACGAGACCGTTGAGCTGCACGTGAAGCTGGGCGTTGACTCCCGTCACGCCGACCAGCAGGTCCGCGGCGCCATCGTTCTCCCCCACGGCACCGGCAAGACCGCCCGCGTGCTGGTCTTCGCCAAGGGCGACAAGGCTGAGGCCGCCAAGGCCGCCGGCGCCGACTTCGTGGGCGAGATGGACCTGGTGGAGAAGATCCAGAAGGAGAACTGGTTCGACTACGACGTGGTCGTGGCCTCTCCCGACATGATGGGCGTTGTGGGCCGCCTGGGTAAGGTCCTGGGCCCCAAGGGCCTGATGCCCTCCCCCAAGGCCGGCACCGTCACCCCCGACGTGGCCAAGGCCGTCACCGAGATCAAGGCCGGTAAGGTGGAGTACCGTCTGGATAAGACCAACATCATCCACTGCCCCATCGGCAAGGTCTCCTTCGGCCCCGAGAAGCTGGCTGAGAACTTCAACGCCCTCATGGGCGCCATCATCAAGGCCAAGCCCGCCGCCGCCAAGGGCCAGTATATCAAGAGCTGCGTGGTGGCTTCCACCATGGGCCCCGGCGTCAAGGTCAACGGCGCCAAGCTCATTTGACCGATCGTTTGTAAAAGCGGTCCCAGGAATCCCTGGGACCGCTTTTCGTTTTCGAAAAACCTCCATGAGACGGCAAGCGTGTCACGGCAGCGCAGAGGAGCTCGAGGGGGCGGCGGCCCGCCCCGCATGCGGTCACAGCGTGGGGAACCCCTTTCCGACAGCCTGACGGCCCCGGGTGTCCCCGGGGCCGTCAGGCTGCTTTGCTTATAACTCGGCCAGCGCCTCGTCCACGGCCTCCAGAGTCCGGGCCAGGTCCTGCCGGGTGTGGGCGGCGGAGAGGAACATGGCCTCGAACTGGGCGGGGGCCAGGTAGATCCCCCGCTCCAGCATGCCCTTGAAGTAGCGGGCGTACCGGCCCACGTCGCTGCCCTTGGCGTCCACAAAGGTGGTGACGGCGCTGGGAGTGAAGAAGGGGGAGACCAGGGAGCCGATCTGGTTGACGGCCACCCCGGCGTGACGGCGCTCCGCCGCCTCCCGCATGCCATCGGCCAGCTCTTGGGCCAGCGCGCCGATGCAGCCGTAGATCTCCGGGTGGGCCTTCAGATACCGGAGCTGGGCCAGCCCGGCCGCCATGGCCACCGGGTTCCCAGAGAGGGTGCCCGCCTGGTACACCGGGCCGCAGGGGGCCACCTGCTCCATGAGGGCCCGGCTGCCGCAGTAGGCCCCCACCGGCATGCCGCCGCCGATGATCTTGCCGAAGGTGACCAGGTCGGCCTTCACGCCGAAGTATTCCTGGGCGCCCCCCAGGGCCAGGCGGAAGCCGGTGATGACCTCGTCGAAGATAAGGAGGGCCCCCGCCTTGTCGCACAGGGCCCGGAGGCCCTCCAGGAAGCCGGGGGCGGGGACCACCACCCCCATGTTGGCGGCCACCGGCTCCACGATGACGCAGGCCACCTGGCCGGGGTATTCCTCCAGCAGGGCCTCCACCGTGTCCAGGCGGTTGAACTGGGCGGTGAGGGTGTGCTTGACGATGTCCTCGGGGACGCCGGCGGAGGAGGGGTGTCCCCCCGCCAGGGCGGAGGACCCGGCGTTCACCAGCAGGCAGTCGGAGTGGCCGTGGTAGCAGCCCTCGAACTTGACGATCTTGTCCCGGCCGGTGGCGCCCCGGGCCAGGCGGATGGCCGACATGACGGCCTCGGTGCCCGAGTTCACCATGCGGACCATCTCGATGTTGGGCACCAGCTCCACCATGAGCTCGGCCATCTCCACCTCCCGCTCGGTGGGAGCGCCGAAGGAGAGGCCGTCCTTCACGGCCTGCTCCACCGCCTCCCGGACCGCCGGGTGGTCGTGGCCCAGGATCATGGGGCCCCAGGAGCAGACGTAGTCGATGTAGGACTTGCCGTCGGCGTCATAGATATAGGCGCCCTGGGCCTTGGTGATGAACCGGGGGCACAGGTCCACCGCCCGGAAGGCCCGGACCGGGGAGTTGACCCCGCCGGGGAGGACCCTTTGGGCCCGGTCGAAGAGTTCCTGAGAGCGCTCCATCAGCCGATGTCCCCCTTCTTCATGGCCTGGGCCAGTTCCTTGGCAAAGTAGGTGATGAGCATGTCGGCCCCCGCCCGGAAGATGGAGAGGGCGCTCTCGCACATGACCTTGTATTCGTCGACGAGCCCCGCCGCCCCGGCGGCCTTGATCATGGCGTACTCGCCGGAGACCGAGTAGGCGCACATGGGCACTTCGAAGGCGTCGGAGCACTCCCGGATCACATCCAGATAGCTGAGGGCGGGCTTCACCATGAGGATGTCGGCCCCCTCCTCCACGTCCAGGGCGCACTCCTTCAGGGCCTCCTGGCGGTTGTGGGGGTCCATCTGGTAGCCCTTCCGGTCCCCGAAGGAGGGGGCGGAGCCGGCGGCCTCCCGGAAGGGGCCGTAGAAGGCGGAGGCGTATTTGGCGGAGTAGGACAGGATGGGCACGTTCTGAAGGCCGTGCCCGTCCAGGGCGGCCCGGATGGCGGCGATGCGGCCGTCCATCATGTCGGAGGGGGCCACCATGTCGGCGCCGGCCTGGGCGTGGGAGAGAGCGGTCCTGGCCAGGACCTCCAGGGTCTTGTCGTTGTCCACCTCGTGGCCGCAGAGGATGCCGCAATGGCCGTGGTCGGTGTACTCGCACATGCATACGTCGGTGATGACGTAGAAGTCGGGGTACCTGGCCTTGATGGCCCGGACGGCCTCCTGGACCACCCCGTGCTCGTCCCAGGCGGAGGAGCCCACGGCGTCCTTGCGCTCGGGCAGGCCGAAGAGGATGCACCGGCCCACCCCCGCCTGGAGGCACTCCTCCACCGCCTCGCACACGGCGTCCAGGCCGTAGTGGAACTGTCCCGCCAGGGCGGGGATGGCCCGCCTGCCCTTCAGCTTCTCGTCCACGAAGATGGGATAGATGAGGCTGTCCGGGGAGAGGCGGGTCTCCCGGCACAGCCGCCGGATGGAGTCGTTCTGCCGCAGTCTGCGGGGCCGGTTAATGAGTTCCATTTTTCTGCCCTTCCTTGATGATGATATTGACCAGAGCGTCCATGGTGGCCCGCTCCGCCACGATGGCGGGGATGCCGTGTTTTTCCGCTTCGGCGGCGGTCTGCGCCCCGATGCACGCCCCGGTGAGGCGGGAGAAGTCCAGCTCCCCCACCGAGGAGACGAAGCCCTTCACCGTGGAGGCGCTGGTGAAGGTGACCAGGTCCGCCTGCCCCGCCGTCACCAGCGCCCGGAGGGCGGCGGCGTGCTCGCTCTCATAGGAGGTCGTATAGCAGGGGATGTCGTCATAGGGGATGTTCCCCCCTTCCAGGGCCTCCGTCAAGGCCGGGGAGCCCCACTCCGCCCGGAGGAGGAGCACCCTCCCCCCGGCCCGCCGGGCCAGGCCCGCTCCCAGGTGGGCGGCGTCGTAGACCTCGGGGACGTAGTCGGCCCGGAGGCCGTGGTCCCGGAGGGCCCGGCCGGTGCCCGGCCCGATGGCGGCCAGCTTGACCCCCGCCAGGACGCGGGCGTCCCAGCCCTTGGCCTGGACCATGGCCCAGAAGGCCTCCACCCCGGCGGGGCTGGTGAAGGCCAGCCACTCATAGCCGGACAGGCGCTCCACCGCCCGCTCCATGGCGGGGCAGGGAACGATGGGCTCGGTCCGGATGCAGGGGTATTCAAAGACGTCGGCCCCCAGGGCCCGCAGGCGGCTTGCCAAAGTGCCCGCCCGCTCCTTGGGCCGGGTGACCACCACGCGCTTTCCCTTCAGGGGGAGGGCGTCGAACCAGTCGAAGTCCTTGGCCAGGGCGCAGACCGGGCCCACGATGCTGATGGCCGGGCTCTCCACCTTCCCCTCCGCCGCCGTCCGGGCCAGGGTGGACACGGTGGCGTCCAGCCGCCGCTGGGCGGGGGTGGTGCCCCGCTCCACGATGGCGGCGGGGGTGTCCGGGTCCATGCCCGCCTTCAGCAGCCCCTCGCAGATGTGGGGGAGGCTGCTCACCCCCATGAGAAAGACCAGGGTCCCCCTGGTGCGGACCAGGGCCTCGAAGTCGATGTCCAGGGCCTTGCCCGCCCTGGCGTGGCCGGTGACGATGTGGAGGGAGGAGGTGAAGTCCCGGTGGGTCACCGGGATACCGGCGTAGGCGGGCACGGCGATGGCCGAGGTGATGCCGGGCACCTCCTCAAAGGGGACGCCGTGCTCCCGCAGGAGCTCCAGCTCCTCGCCGCCACGGCCGAAGAGAAAGGGGTCGCCCCCCTTGAGCCGCACCACGTTCTTGCCCTCCAGGGCCTTTTCCAGCAGGATGCGGTTGATCTGGTCCTGGGGGACGGGGTGGCGGCTGGCCTCCTTGCCCACGTTGATCTGCTCCGCCTCCTCCGGCATGAGCGCCAGGATGGCGGGACTCACCAGGCGGTCGTAGACCACCACCTGGGCCGCCAGCAGGGCCTCCCGGCCCTTGACGGTGAGGAGGCCCGGGTCTCCGGGACCCGCCCCCACCAGTGTCACCTTGCCGTACATGCCGTTCCCTCCCTGATCCGGTCGGCCAGCGCGATGCCCAGGGCCTCCCCCTGGTCCCTGGGACCGGTGATGGTGTCGAAGATGGGCTCCCCCGCCGCCGTCACATCCATGCCCCGGAGGGTGAGGCTCTCCCCCTCCACCGTGGCGAAGGCCGCCACCGGGGAGGAGCAGCCCCCGTCCAGCCGCCGGACGAAGGCCCGCTCGGCCAGGGCGCAGTCGGCGGCCTCCCGGTCCAGGAAGGCGGAGAGATACCCGGCGTCCTCCCCCGCCCGGATCTGGACGGCCAGGATGCCCTGACCGGCGGCGGGGAGCATTTCGTCGGTGGAAAAGACCCGGCTGATCCGCCCCTCCAGGCCCAGCCGCTCCAGGCCGGACACCGCCAGCACCAGGGCGGCGTACTGCCCGCCGTCCAGCTTGGCAAGGCGGGTGAGCACGTTCCCCCGGACGGGGGCCACGGGCTGGCCGGGGAAGAGCCGCTTGAGCTGGAGGGCCCGGCGGGCGCTGGCGCAGCCGATGGGCTTGGACCGGTCCAGCTCCGAGGCTCCCACGGGCAGCACCAGGGCGTCCCGGGGGTCGGCCCGGCGGGAGAAGCCCGCCAGGGGAAGCCGGGGGTCTAAGTCCATGGGCAGGTCCTTGCAGCTGTGGACGGTGAAGTCCACCCGGCCGTCCAGCAGGGCGGCGTCCAGCTCCTTGACGAAGAGGCCCTTGCCCCCCACCTTGTCCAGGGTGCGGTCCAGGATCTTGTCCCCGGTGGTCTTCATGGTGACCAGTTCGATCTCGCAGGCAGCTTCCCGCTCCCGGATGGCCGCCATGACCAGCTCGGTCTGGACGACGGCCAGCCGACTCTCCCGGCTCCCCGCTCTCAGCTTCTTCACTCCAATTCCTCCAATGCCTGACGCACCGCCCTGGCGGCCCTGGCCGCCCGGCGGTGGTCGGCGCCGTGCTGGGAGATGAGTCCCGCGGTCACCCCGCCGCCCTCACAGACGGCGGGGAAATAGAAGGTGCATTCCGCCCGGCAGTCGGCCACGGTGACGGGGATGCCCAGAGCCCGGGCCTCCTCCCCCACCTGCCGGTTCACCGCGCGGTCGTCGGTGGCGGCCACGGCCAAAAAGGCCCCCTCCAGGTCGCCGGGGGCGTAGGGCCGGGCCTGCCAGTCCACGCCGGGGACGGTCCCGGCCCAGGTGGGGGCGATGACGGTCACCGCCGCCCCGAAACGGGTAAGCACCGCCGCCCGGCGCTCGGCGATGGCGCCGCCCCCCACGATGACGCAGGGCCGTCCGGCGAGGTCAACAAATAGCGGGAAATGGGATCCGTTTCCGGTCATGTCCGCCCTCCCTCTCCCGGCCTTTGACGGCGGTGTGGACCCGGATCTTGCCCACGCACCGCTCCAATTCCTCCGGGGTGATGTGCTCCTTGAGCCCGCCGGTGAGCAGGTCCACCGCCCGGCCCACCGCCAGCTCCACCAGCTCTCCGGCGTCCAGGTCCTCCTCCACCTCCGGATAGGTGAGGACCCGCTCGGTGATGGCCGCCTTCAGGTCCTCGATGGCGGGGAGGCACTTGCGGTAGTTGTTCCACTCATAAAACCGGCCCATATAGTCGTCCAGGATGTCGGTGGCCTCGGCGGGGATCTCCCCATGGTGCCGCTCGGCCCCCAGGGTGTCCACGTTGTAGAGCCGCACCCCGGGCAGCTCCCCCACCGCCGCGTCCACATCCCGGGGCATGGCCAGGTCCACCACGCAGGCCGGACGGCGGTCCAGCCGGCGCACCTGCTCGGCGGTGACGGTGTAGTGGGGGCTGGTGGTGGCCGAGAGGACGATGTCCACCCCCTCCATGGCGGCAAAGCGGTCGTCGTAGGGCACCACCCCGCAGCCGGCGGGGACCACGGTCTCCCCGTGGCGGTAGCTCCGCAGGGTGACGGTGACGGTACAGCCCGCCTCCCGCAGGAGGCTGGCCGACAGCCGGCCCATCTCCCCGTTGCCGATGACCAGGGCGCGCCGCCCCGCCAGGGAGCCCAGCCGGTCCTCGAGCACCTCCACCGCCCGGGCGGCGGCGGAGGTGGCCACGCCGGTGAGCCGGACCTTGGTCTTGATCTCCTTCCCGGCAGCCACGGCGTTGCGGAAGAGGGTCTCCAGCACCGGGTCGGCGCAGCCCTCCTCCCGGGCGATGGCGATGGCCCCCTTCACCTGGGAGAGGATCTGGTCCTCCCCCCAGATCTGGGACTGGAGCCCGCCGGAGACCTCCATGAGGTGGCGGGCGGCGTCGCTGCCCCGGCGGGTGACGAAGGCCCGGGCGAAGGGGGCGTAGGGCACCCCCACGGCGGCGCAGAGGACCTCCCCGGGCTGGAGCTCCGCCCCCTTCCCGCAGGAGAGGTAGAGCTCGGTGCGGTTGCAGGTGGAGAGGAGGACGCAGCCCAGCACCCCCGGGCGCTCCCTCCGGATGCGCTCCACCAGCGCCCCCACCTGGACCCTGGTGAAGGAGAGCTGCTCCCGCAGCTCGATGGGGGCCAGATTGTAGTCCAGACCGGACATCATGATGACCATTGGGGTCTCACTTCCTTTTTATGGTTCTCATTCCTTGACCAGAACGATGGAGAAGTACCCGGCGCCGTCGGTCATATCGGCAAAGCGGGGACAGACCAGCTCCCCGTCCATGCCGCAGTTGGCCACCAGGGAAGCCTTGTCCAGCATGCCCCGCCCGGCCAGCTGCTCCCGGAGCTCCCCGATGGCCCTGCCCGCCTTCATAAAGACCTTGTTGGCCTTCACATCCAGGCAGTCGGCCGCCTCGTGGGAGGCGGGGACGATGAGCAGCCGCTCCGCCCCCTCGCACAGGGAGGTGTTGAGCCGGGCGGCCACGGCGCAGAAGGAGGGCACTCCGGGGATGAGCTCGGCGGCATAGCCCCGGGCGAGGACCTTCTTGTGGACGTAGATATAGGTGGAGTACACCGTGGGGTCCCCCAGGGTGATGAAGGCCACCGTCCTGCCCTCGTCCAGCCGGGCGCAGATCCGGTCGGCGCTCTCCTGATAGGACGCCTCCAGGACCGACTGGTCCCGGACCATGGGGGCGGGGCAGTAGAGGAGCTCCTTCCCCGCCACCAGGCCGGACACGATGTTCAGGGCCGTCTTTTCCCCCGCCCCTTTGTCGGGCACGGCCACGATGTCGGCCTCCCGCAGCACCCGCTCCGCCTTCCTGGTCAGCAGCTCCGGGTCCCCGGGGCCCACGCCTACGCCGTACAGCTTTCCCTTTTCCATGCGCTCACTTCTCCTGTAACAGTCGATTGATCTCCCGCCGGGCGGCGCCGATGGTGGCGGCGGCGGAAGTGGTGTCCAGCCCGTCCCGCTCCCGCAGGATCTCCATGAGGTGGGCGATCCGGGGCAGGCGCAGATGGTGGCTCCGCAGGACCTCCGGCTGGGCGAAGAGGGCCTCCGGCGCCCCCTCCAGGATCACCTTCCCCCCGCTGAGGAGGTAGGCGTAGTCGCAGTAGAGGGGGACGATGTCCATGTCGTGGGTGGCGATGAGGATGGTCATGCCCAGGCTGTCCCGGAGCTGGGTCAGCAGGTGCAGGATGTCGCTGACCCCCTGGGGGTCCAGCCCGGCGGTGGGCTCATCCAATATCATGACGCTGGGCTCCATCACCAGCACCCCGGCGATGGCCGCCCGCTTCTTCTGTCCGAAGGACAGGGCGTGGGTGGGCTTGTCCCGGAGGGCGCTCACCCCGGTGCGCTCCATGGCCGCCTCCACCCGGCGGCGGACCTCCGCCTCCGGAAGGCCCAGGTTCACCGCCCCGAAGGAGATGTCCCGGTAGACGTCGGCGGAGAAGAGCTGGTCGTCCGGGTCCTGAAAGACGATGCCCACCTGGCGTCGGATCTCCCGGATGCCCCTGCGGTCGTAGACCGCCCGCTTCCCGTTCACCGTCACCGTCCCCCCCTGGGGGGTGAGGACGCCGTTGAGGTTGAGGAAGAGGGTGGATTTCCCCGCTCCGTTGGCCCCCAGGATGCCGGTGATCTTTCCCCGCTCCGCCCGGAGGGAGATGTGATCCAGGGCCACCGTCCCGTCCTCATAGGTATAGTAGAGGCCGTCGGCCTCCATGGCATAGCTCACGTAAGGAGCCTCCTTTCCAGCAGCAGGGCCGCCACCTGGAGGGCGGCCGCCGCCGCCCCCCAGGCGTACATCCGCCCGCCGCCGGTATAGGCGGCGGACAGGGTGGTGAGACTGCCGTCATAGCCCCTGGCCTCCAGGGCGGTGTAGACCTTGTCCCCCTTCCGCCAGGCCCGGAGAAAGACCAGGGAGACCAGGTCCCCCATGTGGTCCAGGCTCTGGCGGAAGCCGCCGTACCCCAGCCGGGACTCCTGGGCCACCCGGATGCGCCCGGCGGTGTCCATAAGGACGAAGATGAAGCGGTAGATGAGCTCCATGAGCTCCACGAGCAGCTTGGGCACGTGGAGCCGCTCCAGGGCCAGGATGAGGTCGGTCATGGGGGTGTTGAGGGCCAGGAAATACATGGCCGAGATGGCCCCCATGGCCTTGCAGAAGACCATGAGGCCCATGTGGAGCCAGGTCCGGGTGATCCCCCAGCGGAACCGGCCGAAGAGCCATACCGCCCACAATGCCGGCTCCCCCTCCGGGATGGGCCGGAGGACGATGGTGAGGCAGCCGATGACCAGGAAGGCCAGGGGGACCTTCAAGAAGCGGAGGACGACGCCGGGCCGCTGCCCGCCCAGGGCCACGTTGAGGGCGCACATGACGGCCAGGGTCACCAGGCCCACGGCGACGCTCTCGCTGAAGAGGCAGAGGAGGAGCGCCGCCAGGGACGCCCACACCTTGGCCACCGGGTCCACCCGCCTGAGGCGGGAGAGATAGGCATACCGGTCCGTCCCCATGGTCACACCTTCTTTTCTTCCTCCGGCTTTTTGGCGGTGATCCGACCCAGCACAAAGCAGACCACGCCGGAGCCCACGGCGGCCTGGAGGGCGAAGAGCATGGACTCCACCTCGCCGCTGGCCGGCTCCAGGATGGGCTGGAACCAGGGCTCAAAGTCGGGATCGCTCTCCTCCACCAGCTCCCCGGCCATGCCGTCGGCGCCGCCGAATTCGGCGTCCCGGCAGTACCACAGGGGGAAGGCGGTCAGCAGGACCACAAGGCCGATGAGAATCGCGTTTTTCTGCCACACTTTCATCTCATTCCCCTCCTCTTACAGCACGGCCAGCTCGCGGAGCTCGGCGGCGGAATACTTCTCCAGCACGTTAAAGACCACCACGGTGAGGAGCCCCTCGGCGATGGCCAGGGGGATCTGGGTCACGGCAAAGATGGCGAGGTACTCCGCGAGGTTCCCGTAGACCACGCCCAGCTGGAAGGAGGTGGTCACGTAGGTCATCAGGTCCCCCAGGGCGGCGGCGCAGAACACGGCCACCGCCGGCTTGGCCCCGGCCTTTTTCAGGGCCTGGTAGACGGCCCAGGACACGATGGGGCCCACGATGGCCATGGAAAAGAGGTTGGCCCCCAGGGTGGTGAGGCCGCCGTGGGCCAGCAGCAGGGCCTGGAACAGCAGGACGATGAGGCCCAGGATGGTGGTGGCGGTGGGCCCGAAGAGGATGGCGCCCAGGCCCACGCCGGTGGGGTGGGAGCAGGAGCCGGTGACCGAGGGGATCTTCAGGGCCGAGAGGACGAAGGCGAAGGCGCCGCACATGGCCAGGAGAATCTTGGCCTTGGGGCTGCGCTCCACCTTCCTCCGGATGGACAGAAAGCCGGCCGCCACAAAGGGGACGCACACGGCCATCCAGCCGAAGGCCCAGGTCTTGGGCAGGTAGCCCTCGGCGATGTGCATGGCCGAGGCGCTCACGGTGCTCAGCCCCAGCACGGCCGTCAGGGCCGCCAGGAGCCGCAGGCTGCTGTGTTTGGTTCGTT
>DXDV01000059.1 GCA_019115345.1 Candidatus Intestinimonas stercorigallinarum
ACGATCTTGCTGGCCCCGTACACCAGGTCCATGGCCGACATGATCTTGGCCACGGCGGCCACCACCTCGCCGGTGAAGGCCCGGCTGGCCCGGCAGAGCTCCTCGGTGGTGGTCCTGTGGTCCAGGACCCATTCCCGCAGCTCCCCAATGGTCATGTTCTTGAAGCGCTCGTACATGGGCTTGTTGAGGCCGTCGATGTTCACCCGGGTGACCTCGTCCTTCTCGTAGGGGACGGTGGGGTTTTCGGTGAGGTCGCCCACGGTGAGCTCCGAGAGGACGATCTTGGCGGCCACCCGCTCGGTGGCGGTGGACGCAGCGATGCCCTGGAACCGGTCGGCGGACTTGGGTTCGTTGGCCTTTGCCAGCACATCCTTGATGTCCCGGAAGGCAAAGCTGGAGCCGTTGAGGGTCGTTTTCAGTTTCATGCTTCCATACACCTCTCTTGACTGGATTCGGGCGTGGTCGTCACGCTCCGGCTGATGAGAACGAAAAAAGTGCAAAACAGCCCAGGGGCAGCCGTCCGCTGTCCCTGGGCTGCGCCGCCCAGCGCATCTCCGCGCCGCCATACCCTCAGGTCGGCGCGTCTATTGCTCTAAAAAGTCAAAGGTGATCCGGGTGCCCCCGGCGCCGGTCTCCACCGCCCATTCCCCCAGGAGCTTTTCCCGGTCGATGGTGGAGGCCAGCTCCAGCCCCATACCCCCCGGCCGCCCGGCCTCCGGGCGAAAGCCCGTGCCGTTGTCCGACACCGTGACCGTACACAGGGGGCGCTGGACCTGGAGACGGATGCTCACCTCCCCCGCCGCCCCGGCGGGGAAGGCGTGCTTGAGGGCGTTTTGCAGCAGCTCGTTGACCACCAGGGCCACCGAGGCGGCGCAGTCGGCGGACACCGCCGCCTCCTCCCCCCACACCCGGATGACGATGTCCCTGGCGGGGGTCAGCAGGGTCTGAAGGGTATATTTCCGCACCCGCTCCAGCACCTGGAGGAGGGAGACCTTCTCCGGCGAGAGCTGCACCACTCCGTCCAGGGTGGCGGTGAGGGAGAGCAGCCGCCCGGCCATGTCCCGCAGGGCCGTCTGGGCTCCGGCGGGGTCCGCCGTCTCATAGCTCCGGCTGCGGGCCAGGCCGGCCAGCATCTGGAGGCTGTTTTTCATCCGGTGCCGCAGCTCCCGCAGGGCCGTCTGCTGAAAGGCCAGCTCCTGCTCCAGCCGCCGCCGCGCCGTGATGTCCCGGAGGAGGAGGGCCGTCTTGGCCGACCCCCTGGAGATGGGCACCCGGCGGCAGAGGAGGGTCCGGTCCACCACCGACGCCTCGTGCCACCTGCCGTCGCACTCCGCCTGGGCCACCGGCTGGATGTTGCTCTCCGGCATGCCCAGCGGGCTGCCCACGTAGCCCATGTCCCGGTAGAGCTGGGCGGCCGACTGGTTGTGGCCGCACACCTTTCCCGCCCCGTCCAGGAAGATCACCGCCTCGTCCAGACCGTCGGACACCCCCGCCCAGTCCAGCTCCGCCGTTTCGTCCTGGCCGAAGCCCTGGCGGACCACCATGTCCTCCGCCGCCGGGGCCGGTTTTTCGTAGATGAGCACGGCGATGAGCCGCTCCCGGTAGAAGATGGGCTCCACCGACTGGACGATCCGCCGGTCCTCCGGCATGGAGACGGCCCGGAGCCCCACGGTGGGGACCCCCAGGCGGAAGGAGCGGTCCACCGCCGGCTCGTCCCGCCACTGGATCAGCATGCCCAGGATGGCCCGCTCGTAATTGGAGGGGACGGTCTGGGGCTTGGCCTCGCAGACCACGATGGCGGAGCGGCCGGTGGAGGTGCGGCAGTCGATAAAGACGTCGGCCTCCTCGGCGTTGGCCAGGGCGGGCAGGAGGGGCTCATAGGATTCGATGTAGGCGATCTCCTCGTCGGTGAGGTCGGTGTATTTCTGGCAGAGCATCCTGGTGGGTCCGATCATGGCGCTTTGCCCCCCAGCTGCTCGATCAGATAGCCGGCCACCCGGGCCATGGAGAGCTGCTTGCGGCGGCTGAGCTCCCGGATATACCGGTAGGCCTCCTCCTCCGTCATGCCCTTCGTCTCCATCAGCAGCAGCTTGGCCCGGTCCACCGTCTCCCGCTCGCCCAGCCGCCGGTCCAGGTTCCGCCGCTCCTTGCACAGCAGGTGGTACTCCCGGCTGCGGCTGAGGCAGATCTCCAGGGCGGGCAGGAGCTTGTCCGCCTGGAAGGGCTTGGTGAGGTAGCCGAAGGCTCCGGCCTCCAGGGCCTCCCGCACGCTCTCCCGGTCGCTGTATGCCGTGAGCATGACCACGCACTTGGCGTAGCCGCCCTCCAGGATGAGCTTGGCCGCGCCGGTGCCGCTGAGCACCGGCATCTGGATGTCCAGCAGGGCCACGTCCGGCCGCAGCCGCCTGCACCCCTCCACCGCGGCGGCGCCGTCGCTGGCGGCGCCCACCACCCGGTAGTGCGGGCAGTCCGCGAAGATGGCCTCCAGTTCCCGGCGCGCCTGCTCCTCGTCATCGGCCAGAAAGAGCGACGTGACGCGCGTCTTGTCGGGGCTCACGTCCCACACCTCCCTCTCTCCGCGCCCGGACGGGAAGCTCCCGCCCAATTTTGAGAAAAAAGGAGCACTTTGGAGCGCCAAGCGGCGCTTCAAAATGCTCCCTGCGCATTTGAAGTCCTCCGCTCCAATGGGAGCGGGATACGGTAAACTTGCTGCACCCGGCATAGCTTACCTCTCAATTGATAAGCATATTATACAAAGCTCCGCCCGCTCTGTCAATCCCCAATTTCCCCCCTCCGGCCTATGGAAAATGGAGAGAAAAACGGCTGGGCGTATATGAGACGCCCAGCCGTCAGATAACGATTTCAGTTGAGGTAGGCGGCCGGGTTCACCGCCGTGCCGTTGATGCGGATCTCGAAGTGGCAGTGGTTGCCGGTGGACCGGCCGGTGGAGCCGGCCTTGGCGATGGTCTGCCCCTGGTAGACCTTGTCCCCGGCGGAGACCAGCAGGCTGGAGTTGTGGCCGTAGTAGGTCTGCTCCCCGTTGCCGTGGTCGATGATGACCAGGTAGCCGTAGCTGCCCTTGTAGCCGGCGAAGGTGACGGTGCCGCCGTCGGAGGCCTTCACGCTGGTGCCGTAGGGGACGGCGATGTCCAGGCCGGAGTGGTAGCTGTAAGAGCCGAAGATATAGCGGTAGCCGAAGCGGGAGGTGATGGTGCCGTACACCGGCCAGATATAGTTGCCGGTGGGATACCAGGTGGGCCGCTCCTTGGTGCCCACGGCGATGACCTTCTCGGTGGCCTCCCGGATGGTGGTGGTGGAGGTGACGTTGCGCTCCCGCTCCACGCCGTTGACGTAGGTCACGTCGGCGGTGACCAGGGCCTCGCCGGGGACGCCGGCGTCCAGGACCTTGGACTCGCCCTGGTACATGCTGTCGTCCTCCACCTCGCGGACGGGACACTCGATGGCCTCGGTGTAGGTGAGGGAGTCCACCGTTTCCACGCCCAGGAAGGGGATCTCCTCCTTGATGTTGAGGATCTGGCCGATATAGAGCTTGTTGATGTCGATGCCCGGGTTGAGGGCCTCCATCTCGGCCATGGTCATGTCGTTGTCGAAGGCCAGGGCCATGAAGGTGTCGCCCGACTGGACCTCATAGGTGGTCTGGCCGTTGGTGTTGGCGGTGAGGGTGGCCAGCATGGCCGCCGTGTCCTGCTCCACGTCGGAGGGGACATACTCCTGGGTGATGTGGACGTTCTTGGTATAGCTCACGGAGATGGTGTTCTCATTGACGTAGGGGGCGGAGAGCCCTTCCAGCAGGGCGTCCAGGGTGGACCGGTCGGTGGCGGCCCCCACGAACTGCCCGTCCACGGTGAGGACGTAGCTCTTCATGATGGCGTCGATCTGCTCGAAGAGGTAGTTTTCCATGTCGGCGGCGGAGGTGAGCTCGTCCCGCTCCACCAGAGCCGAGGAGTAGGTCACGGTGTGGTCCAGGGTGTAGTCATAGCCCAGGATCTCGCTGGCCCGGGCCTCCACCCGCTCCACAGCCTGGGTAAAGACGGCCTGGTCCCGGACCACGCCCACGTCGGCGCCGTCCACGGTGACCACATAGGCGGGGGTGTACAGGGTGCCCAGCACAGTGGCCAGGCCGATGACGGCGCTGATGGCCAGGAAGGGCAGGGGGGCCATTTTGGGCTTGCCCGCCGTGGCGGAACAGAAGCGGTGATAGACCCGGGTCCCCTGGCGGCGGAGCACCCGGCCCCTGGCCGCAGTTTCCTCTATAAATTGGGAAAACCGCTCCCGCAGGCGCTCGGCCCTCTCTTCCCCAGCGGGGGCGGAGCCTTTGCGCTGACGCCGGCGCGGCAGTTCTCTCTGTGGTGCATGCAGGATCTCGTCCATGCAGGTGACGCCTCCTTTGCGCGATCCTTTAATTCCGAGCAAAATTGTCGGATAAAAATGACAGAACAGTCAAAAATAATTACAAAAGGTTACAAAGGAATGATACACGCTTTGCCCGCCACCGTCAAGCCCTTTTTGGTCGAAGGGAGTCGATGACATTAGCACTTTTTGTTTGAGAAAAAATGAACAATTCCGACATTTATGCGGTTATTTCGCACGTTTCGGCCAATATAGGACCTTAAAAGACGGACCCGGGCCGCCGCCCGGGGACAAAAAATTCGTGATTTTGCCGTAACATTTCTGTAACATTGGACGGCCGTGCCATCCGCAGGCCGGTGGTTTTATGACCAAAATGCCGCGCGCCCGTTCTCCGGCCGTGCCGGAGGACGGGCGCGCGCTGTCCGCGGGGGAGGGCTCACCCCACTGCGGGGGTCATGAGGCGCTGGAGGATCACCGCCAGCTGGGCCCGGGTGGCGGGCCCGGCGGGGTCCAGCGTCCCCTCGTCGGTGCCGGTGATGAGGCCGGAGCCGACGGCGTGGGCCATGCCCTCCAAAGCCCAGTCGTGGACGCTGTCCACGTCGCCGTAGATGTCCAGGACGCCGTTGGCCAGCTCATGGCCGGCGTACTGGCTGTACCGGTAGAGAAAAACGGCCATCTGCTCCCGAGTGACGATGCCGCCGCCGCCGAAGGTGCCGTCTCCCAGGCCGGCGGCCACGCCCGCCGCCTGGGCCCAGGCTACGGCGTCGGCATAGTAGTACCAGTCCTCCACGTCGGAGAAGCCGGAGGCGGCGGTGGGGGCGGGGCTGCCGGCCAGACGCCAGAGCACGGTGGCCACCATGCCCCGGGTCACCTGCTCGTCGGGGGAGAAGGTATCGGCGGTGGTGCCGTTCATGATCCCGGCGGCGGAGACCTCCGCCACAGCTGAGGCATACCAGGCGTCGTCGGTCACATCGGAAAAGGCGGCGGCGGGGAGGGCGGTCCCCACCGTCAAGACAAGGGCCAAAAGGGCGGCACGGAGCTGCGGCTTTCTCATGTATGTTCACCTGCGTTTCCCCGTCCCCGCCGGTCCGGCGGGTGGACGGTGTATTTGAGCAGATTACATTCTACCGCGCCTTTGTTTCCAATGTGTGAACGGGAGAAAAAAACCGCAAAAAAAGTCGGCCCTTCCGTCACACGGCCAGGGCCCAGTTGAGGAGGAGGAGCAGGCCGAAGCCGGGGGCGCCCAGAAGGGCCAGGACGGCGGCGTTGGCCAGGTTGATCCCCAGGGCGCAGCCCAGCAGCCCGCCCAGGGGGTGGAAGGCGGCCAGGGCCAGGAGCCCCAGGAGGGTCCGCAGGCAGAACCCGCCCAGGCGGCGGAGGGGCGCCCGCAGCAGCAGGAGGGCCCCCGCCGCCGTCAGACCCACCAGCAGCCAGGGCAGGGTGTCTCCCAGGACGGTCATCCTCGGTCCACCTGCCCCTCCAGGCCCTTCACCCGGCGCAGCAGATAGGCGTACCGGGCCTGGAGGGCGTTGATCTCATAGACATAGGACTCGATGAGGTCCGGGTCGTCGGTGCCGTTGAAGCCGGCGTAGGCCTGGTTGATGAGGACCCGGGTCCGCTCCAGCCCCTCCTTCAGGGCCCGGAGCTCCCCCTCCCGTACGCTCTCCCCCCGGCGGCGGAAGAAAAAGACTTTTTTGCGCTGGGCCTCCACCATGGCAGCGCCTCCTTTCCGGTCGTTCCTGT